>DATITY010000001.1:0-1789 GCA_035467235.1 Draconibacterium sp.
TACTTTTAAGGATGTGAATGTTTTGAATCTTACCAATACCGCTGCTCCTTTTCCAACTCCTGCCGATAATGATTTTATTGCATTAACCGATGGTGAAATTATTTTGCCAACAGCACGAAACATCCGATTGACTTTAAGAGCAGTTGGCGAAGAAAAAGCAAATTACTGGGGTCATGTAAATACCAGGGATTCAGATTTGGATTCGCGATTTGGCAAAACCACAGTAATCAATATGCGTCAGGAATCTGAGAATGAAGAAAACATTTTTACGGATACCGAAAATGCGAAAATATTACAGGGAATTTATCTGCAACCCGACCCGGTTACAATAAATCTGGACCCGATTTTATTCAGAACTTTGCAAGGTGAAAATGATGGTGGTATGCCCGACATTGTGCACCGTTTGGGAAGCCAGCTCGATGTTGCTGTAAAAGAACTGACTTTACTTTCAGACAATGGCGAGCGCCTCCAATTCTGGTGCAGCAGTATGTTGCGGCACAGCATGTCGCCCGATAACAGCAGCATAACTTTCGCCAATAAACACGAACTGCACGACCACTGGCTGGTTTGTACCACGTTGTTTATTAGCCGCGACTGGAGCTGGGACAGCCTCGATGCAAGCAGTTTTCATATCAAACGAAGGAGACGAATGGGCAATGACATTGCAAACATTGAAAATAAACCTTATGAATTTATCGGCGATTTGGAACTAAAGAAAGTTGCTTCGTTTCAGGCAATTCAAAAGGGGAAAGACGGTTTGATTCACCGCGAATACACAAAAATTGTTTTAATTGATGTTGTTGATAATAAACCTGCAGAAGGTCAGTTACCAAAAACTCTTGAATTGCAGTATTCCATAGAACCACGGTTCAGAAAGGGTCATGAACCGGTGGCAAATAATCCGCTTGAAACATTGCCGATTGAGTTACCAACAACAATCAATCCTTCGCAAACGCCTAAATTAATAGGTGCCGGAGTTGCATTAAGTCCGTATAACAGAAATGAAAAATATTCAGCAACCGAGGTTCGTACCCGTTTCTTATGGCTGGAATTTGACAACAAACCACGGGATAATAACGATGCACTTTTCTGCCGGGTTTTGGCTTACAGTCCCGACCAGTTGATCAGTAACAACCATCCTTCTCTGATGGATTTGCCAAATGAAAAACCACTTTCTCTCAATCCTGAATACATCAGGGTAGTAACGCCTGAAAGTGCACACGACCACAGTGGTTTGGATGCCATGCAGAAAATGGAGAAATCGATCGACACTGACAGGCATTACTATATTTTGCCATTACCGCCCGGATTGCACCACGAAAGTCCTGAACTATTTGGCATGTTCACTTACGAATTCAGGTACGGGCATACCGATAAGTTGTGGAGCACAGCACAGGGAAGATTTGGACGGGCTTTACGGGTATCTGGTTTGCAGCATCCTGCTCCGGCATTAACCTGTATGTTAAACCGCAATGAAAAAGTAATTTCGGTAAATGCACCATATGCAACGGCAGTATTTAACGGCAGAAATGTTACAGCTTCTCCACCACATACAAGTATTTGGGCATTACTCTACGCACAGGTAAAACAGGCCGATGGACTGGATTACAGGAACATTTTACTGAATGAAATGGAATTGCAACCCATCCCACCGAGAGACTTAAAAAAGATGATTCCGGAAATTATGCATAAGTTGGAGGTAAAGAATAAATATTATAAAGAGAAAAATCTTCCAACCGTTGATATAACAAATGAACTGGTTTTCCAAAATGCAACGCAACAAATTGCC
>DATITY010000002.1:0-1901 GCA_035467235.1 Draconibacterium sp.
GCACGCATTCTGGTGGTGAAGGCTCCAAAGCCGTCTGCCAAGTCTGTTTTGCTTTAAGTGATTAAATATGAGTTCGAATGTTTGTAATTTGATTCAGAATAATAATATAAAAATCTATAGATGAATGATTTAAATCTTAAATACTAAATTATGAATGCAAAAAAATTATGGTTTGGCTTTATTGCCGTTATGGTAATTTCGTTTGGTGTCTTGCTTTACTATGGCAGGGAAATTTACCGGCAGGCGCCACCTATTCCCGAAAAAGTAGTAACCGTTGATGGCACAGTCCTTTTTACCGGACAGGATATTAAGGATGGGCAAAATGTGTGGCAGTCGCTGGGCGGTCAGGAAATTGGAACTGTTTGGGGACATGGTGCTTACCAGGCGCCCGACTGGAGCGCCGACTGGCTCCACAAGGAAGCGGTTTTCATCCTCGACAAACTTGCAATGCAATCCGAGGGAGTTCCTTATGCGCAGGTTAGCGAAGAGAAACAGGCATCATTAAAGGTTCTTTTACAAAAAGATTTGAGAACAAATACTTATGATAAAGCGAATAATACAATTACCGTTTCAAATATAAGGGCTGAGGCAATTGCCAGCAACACCAGATTTTATGGCGGCCTATTCACCAACGACCCATCACTGGCGCATTTACGCGATGCATACAGCATTCCTGAAAACTCTCTGAAAGACCCTGAACGTGTCCGTTTACTCAATGCTTTTTTCTTCTGGATTTCATGGGCATGCGTTACCGAACGCCCCGGACAGGATATTACGTACACAAATAACTGGCCTGCTGAAAAGCTGGTTGAAAACCGCCCAACCGGTTCAATGCACTTGTGGACCGGTTTCAGTGTGATTATTTTACTTGCCGGAATTGGTTTGATGGTTTTGTATTACGCGAAACGCAAAAATGAAGATGAAGAAGCTCCAAAAATATTCCCGCTAAAAAACGAAATTCAAACGCCTTCGCAAAAAGCAACAGTCAAGTATTTCTGGACAGTTTCCGCACTGTTGCTGGTGCAGGTAATTATGGGTGTAATTACTGCACATTACGGTGTTGAGGGACAGGCGTTTTACGGACTTCCGCTTTCAGAATGGCTGCCGTATTCGGTTTCGCGAACCTGGCACATTCAGATTGCTATTTTTTGGATAGCAACTTCGTGGTTGGCCACGGGTTTGTATTATGCCCCTGCAATTTCCGGGGTTGAACCAAAATTTCAAAAACTTGGTGTGAATTTCCTGTTTCTGGCCTTATTGATTATTGTTGTTGGTTCATTGGCCGGTCAGTGGATGGGTGTTATGCAGAAACTTGGATTTGTTCAGAATTTCTGGTTTGGACACCAGGGTTACGAATATGTTGATTTGGGAAGGTTCTGGCAGATATTTTTATTTGTTGGGCTGATTATCTGGTTGTTGCTCATGGGACGCGCAATTTACCCGGCCATCAAACAAAAATCGGAAAGCCGGAATTTGTTGATTCTGTTCCTGATTTCAACAATTGCCATTGCAGCGTTTTATGGTGCCGGATTGATGTGGGGACGTCAAACTAACCTCGCCATTGCCGAATACTGGCGCTGGTGGGTGGTTCATCTTTGGGTGGAAGGATTTTTTGAAGTTTTTGCTGCTGTTGTTGTGGCATTTCTTTTTGTCAGACTTCAAATTATTAAACCGGCAACTGCTACTCTGGCCGTGCTTTTTACAACCATCGTATTTCTATCGGGTGGTATTTTGGGCACTTTTCACCATTTGTATTTTACCGGCACGCCAACCGCGGTAATGGCGCTCGGGGCATCGTTTAGCGCACTCGAAGTGGTGCCGCTGGTTTTAATGGGATTCGAAGCTTTCGATAATTTGAGGGTCAGTCGCAGCAGCGATTGGATAAAAGCTTACAAATGGCC
>DATITY010000003.1:0-2000 GCA_035467235.1 Draconibacterium sp.
TTCTGAGAGATCAGGAATGGCATCAATGGGATTTTTCTGCACACTGTAAATTCCCCAGGCAAATAAGCAGGCCGATATGAACAAAACAGCAATCCGGTGCCTGAGGGAAAGCTCAATAAGTTTTTTGACCATGATCTTTAGTTTTTGCAATCCCCTTGCGGATTGCGGATTTTTATGATGTAAAATGTTTATGGTTTTTTGCCGAAGCCGAACCAGATGTCAATTTCAAAAGCGCAGAAAAGAATAAAAAAACCTGAAAAGCGCTGTCGAAAATTCATATCTTTTTCGTTCGAGATCAATAAAAACAGCAAAAATTCGGGAACAACCCAAAGTGAATCTGCCTCGCCTGTTTAAAAAAGGGAGGTCTTAAAAGATTGGATATCAAATAAGGAAAGTCTGAAAAAGTACACGGAGGTCTTTTTCCAGAGGAGGTGGAGAATAATCGGAATAAAAAGTTTTTTCAACTGATGGAAATAAAGCAATAAAATAGTCCGGGTAAAGGAAAACTAGGGCCAGGGAAAAAATTTGGATCTGTTTTACAAGCTCCGGGTTAAAATTATCGTCTACAAATGCACTGTGGTATTCATTCTCACAGCAGTTCGTCTTCTTCATGCTAAAGCCTTCACCATGATTTGATTCACAGTCGCTCTCCATGGCGGTCATGCCGCAACTGAGTTCCGCTTCACCCAGTAAAAACCGGCTCATCACCGCCTCACCACCACAATAATGCGTGCCCAAAGCAAAGCCTAAGTTGCTGAACAACAAAATGATAGTCAGGGATATGGCAATGGCCTTTTTCATTTCTTATAAAACACAAAGCTACAAAAAATATTGTACGTTTTTAAAACTGCCTTATTTTGTTTATCTTCATGATTTACAAAATAAAGAAATCAAAGTATGCAAGAGGTCAGGGAGTAATTCATTTCTTTATTCTCGGGTAGTAACGTAACTATTTTTATATTTAAAGGAATCTTAAGCTAAAATTAAGGCGCTAGAATTTTTATTTTAATGACAATTGTTGAATTTTGATCCATGAAAATTTTAGTTGTAGAAGATGAGCCGGGCATTTCCAGTTTCCTGAAACAAGGGCTGGAAGAAGAGAATTTTCCAACGGACATTGCAGAGGATGGTATAAAAGGATTGTCTCTGGCCCTCACGGGAAATTATGATCTTCTTTTACTGGACTGGATGCTGCCGGGACTTACCGGTATAGAGGTATGTGAACAATTCAGGACGAAATTCAAAACCACTCCAGTCATATTTCTAACTGCAAAGGATACAATTCGCGAGACCATAACCGGTCTGCAGGCCGGAGCCAACGATTATATTAAAAAGCCTTTTCACTTTGAAGAGCTGCTGGAACGCATAAAAGTTCAGATGCGGGGCATGGCCGCAGAAGAACAAAACCTTGTGTTGGGAACGATCACCCTGAATATGAACACGCACCAGGCATTTAAGGACAACAAGGAAGTCCATCTCACACAAAAGGAATTCGCTCTGCTGAACTATCTGATTAAAAATAAGGGCAAGATTTGTGAAAGGACACAAATCATTGAAGATGTCTGGGATATTCATTTTGATTATGATAACAGTGTTATTGATGTGTATATAAGCGCCCTGCGAAAAAAACTGAACCTGGGTGCGGATCAGGATTATATCCAAACGATCAGAGGTGTCGGTTATATGGCAAAAGAAATATGAATCTGAGTTTCAAAAACAGACTGGCATTTTACTACATGCTGGCCACGGCCATCATCATAGCTTTGGTCTTTGCTATTGTATTTATCATCGTCAAGCGTTCTGTTTACAAAAACCTCGACTACGTGCTTTCTTATGAAGCCCGAAAGCATACCGGTGAAATCGGTATCAAAGACGAAGTCATCTACTTTGTAAGCAAAGCAGAATGGGAAGAAATCGAGCACAGGGAGGTCAGTGTGAACCCTGTGTTCATTCAACTTATGGATGATCAAGGAAAATTGATGGATAAATCTCCCAACCTA
>DATITY010000004.1:0-1566 GCA_035467235.1 Draconibacterium sp.
TTCCATATATTTCGGCAGATGACGCACTTAAAAACAAAAAAAGCCCGTTTTTCCAATTGCTGAATGGTCAGTGGAAATTTATGCTTGTTGAAACACCGGAACAGGTTCCGGCAGATTTCTGGAATCCAAAATACGATGTTATGGAGTGGGGTGAAATAAAAGTTCCGTCAAACTGGCAAATGGAGGGTTACGACCATCCCAAATTCAGGAATATTGCACTTACTTTTGAAAGCGATCCCCCAAAAATTCCCGATTATTTTAATCCAACGGGATGTTACAAAAGAAAATTTACACTGCCTAAAACATGGAACGATAAGGAAATTATGCTCCGTTTCGAAGGAATTAAATCCGCTTCGTACATTTGGGTGAACGGAAAACGCGTGGGTTACAATCAGGGTGGTTTCGAACCTGCGGAATTCAACATCACTCCATTTATCGAAAAAGGCGAAAACGATTTGGCGGTGCAAGTATTGCGTTTTTCCGATGGTTCGTATCTCGAAAACCAGGACATGTGGCGGCTTTCAGGAATTTTCCGCGACGTAAAACTTTACGCGCTGCCGAAAACATACATCCACGATTTTTACGTGGTTACCGATTTGGATAAGGATTATAAAGACGCCAACCTGATTATTGAAGCCGACATTATTAATGCCATTCCCGATTCAGTAATCTGCAAACTGGAAATCGATGTTTTCGACGAAAATCTTGAATCGATTTTAAAAGATGGGGCGCAATCGATCACTTTTAAAGTAGATTCTCTTTCAACAAAAAAATTAAACATTTCAACGCTGGTTGTCGATCCGCCAAAATGGTCGGCTGAATATCCCAATTTGTTTACACTTCTTTTTCATTTAAAAGATAAAAAAGGAGTAACACTTCAAACGTTTACCAAAAAAATCGGGTTCCGCGAGGTGGAATACAAAAACAAAATTCTGACAGTAAACGGAGTTCCGGTTAAACTGAACGGTGTAAACAGCCACATGCACGATCCCGAACACGGGCAGGCAGTCCCGCTGGAAACACTGCGAAAGGATTTGATAATCATGAAGCAGTTCAATATCAATTGCGTTCGAACCTGCCACTACCCTCCAACACCTGAATACATTGAAATGGCCGATGAACTGGGAATGTACATTGTAGATGAAGTTGGCGATGAAACACATGCCAACGAATATTTATCGGAAGACCCGAAATGGACAGAAATGTATCGCGACCGTGCAAGAAAACTGGTTTACCGCGACAGGAACAATCCGTCGGTGATATTCTGGAGCGCCGGAAACGAATCGGGCAGCGGATTCAATATTAATGAAGTAATAAAAACCGGAAAAGCCATCGACCCGAGCCGTCCGGCATGGATGTACGGTGGAAACGATTTTTATATTCCGTTCGAAGATATCGTGGGCCCGCGTTACTGGATTCCAATCGATTATAAAAATCTTGCTGAAGGGAAAGTGCTACCCGAAAACTATATGCGTGCCTCATTTATGGACGAATACCTCGCTGCCACCGGAAATGGTTTGGGCGGTTTAGACGAATACTGGGAACTGATTTGGAAACACCCGCGCC
>DATITY010000005.1:0-5856 GCA_035467235.1 Draconibacterium sp.
ATACCCGGAATTTCGGGTCGAATTTCATAAAACACCGATAAATAATTTAAAATTTAATGAAATGAAACGAGCATCACAAAATTTTGTCACACAGATGAATCATTATATGCGAGTTACATCGAATACCTTTAAGAATTAACAATTATAATGAGATGAAAAACATACTCGTAACAGGCGGCGCACAGGGAATTGGCAAAATCATTTCGCTTCAGCTTTTACAAAAAGGGTTTTGTGTTTCGGTTTTCGAAATCGATGAAGAAGCCATTGAGGAATTCAAAACTGAGACAAATTCAGAAGAGATTGCCTTTTTCAAAACCGATGTTTCCAACGAAGAAAGTGTTCAAAAATCAGTTGCAGCATCGTTTAAAAGATTTGGAAATATTTCGGGTTTGATAAACAACGCCGCCATTCAGATTGACAAACCGGTTACCGAACTGACTTTGGATGAGTGGAACCGTGTAATTGGAACCAACCTTACCGGCGCTTTTTTGTGTTCAAAATATGCCGCCCCGTTTCTGAAAGATTCAAAAGGTAGCATCATAAATATCAGTTCAACCCGGGCATTTCAGTCGGAACCAAACACCGAAGCCTACTCTGCCAGCAAAGGAGGAATACTTGCATTTACACACGCTTTGGCAATGAGTATGGGACCTGAAATCAGGGTAAATTGTATCAGTCCCGGTTGGATTGATGTTTCTGGAATAAAAAAGAAATCGAAAGCAAATCAAATTGAATTATCGGAAGTTGACCATCTGCAACATCCTGCCGGACGGGTTGGAAAACCAGTAGATATTGCTAATATGGTTTTGTTTCTGCTCAATCCTGAAAATGATTTTATTACAGGGCAGAATTTTATAATCGACGGGGGAATGACAAAAAAGATGATTTATGTGTAATTTAAGATGAACCTCTGTTTTTCACTGATTTCTTCCCGCACTCAACTGTTTCAAAAATACCTCGCAACCCAAAACTTCAATTTCGCTGAAATAAAAATCATGCTGGTCCTCAGTAATTATGATATCGCATTTTTGGCTAATCGCTGAATAATATTGCAAACCATCCTCAAAATCTTTGATTTTCTGGTTTTTTATCGCCTTTTCAGTAATTTCCTGATCGACAGTTGTTATGCCAATGTTTGCGCAAAGCATTTCAATTTTATTTTTGGCGGTAGCTTCACCGCTTTTTTTTGTGGCGAAATAAAAAGCAATTGCCAAACATAACGGTGAGGTAAATAGCTGAATATTCTGAGTTCCATGAAGACTCAAAACCCGCGCTGACCAGTTAAACAACGGGTACTCGCGGTTCAGCGTGGCTACCAGAATGTTGGCATCGACAAAAACCTTCATTTTCGGCTGCTGTAATATTCGTCTTTTGTACTTTTCCGGCTACGTCGTTTATAAACCGCTTCACCTTCGGCAACCTTGTTTACCCAGTCTGCAATCGGAAAATCGTCAATCGAAATGTAATTGCCTGAAGTTACCTGCCTGTACAAATATTCGGTGAGCCTTGAAAGGCTGATTCCACGGGCTTCAGCGAAAGCCTTTGCTTGTTCAATTACCCCGCTGTCAAAATTCAATGTTAACTTGGCATCCATTTTACCTTAATATTTATTTCACGTCAAAGATAATATTTCTTTACGTAAAGTAATCAATTTTTGATTATTTATTTTAAAAAATTACATTCATCTCATGAGAAAATCCCTTCAGATTAATTGGATGAACTTGAATGATCGCTGACAATCAGCCACTCGTTTTTGATTTTTTGAATTACCAGGGTGAAATGCCCGCTCAGGTTTCCCATTTCGCGGGTGAGTTCAAATTTCCCGATTACATAAAATGTTTTCCTGTCGATTTTTGAAAGTTCAAGAATAGTGAATTTCAGGTTTCCCATCGAAGCTTTGTCTGGATAAGTTTTTTTATATCGGTCTAAAGTTGCCTGCCAGCCATAAGTCGGGCCGCGGGAACCCACAAAACTCAATTGCTCTGAATTCCAGTAAGTTTGCATAAATTTCTCCAGATTCCCTTCATTCCAGGCTTGAACCTGTTTATCGAGTAAGCTGTTAATCTCACTTTTTTCTTTTGCGCTTATTTTGGTTCCTGCGAACGAAACTGTAAAAAGTACTAAAACCAAAATCCCTGTCAATAATAGTCTCATCGTACACTTTTAAAATTATTCCACTAAATTAGAAACTTTGATAACCTGATAAAATGAAATACAAATTTGTCAACATTTGTTTGACTTTAATTCTTCTGATTATGCAGTTTACAACTGTTGCACAGTTTAAAATTGGTGTTTTTGCCGATTGCCAGTATTGCAATTGTGAAACTGCAGGAACGCGGTTTTATCGAAACTCACTGCCGAAACTGGATGATTGCATATCTCAGTTTAACCAAGATAAGGAGATTGAATTTGTAGTGGGACTTGGGGATGTAATCGATCGTGATTTTGAAAGTTTCGACAGTGTAAATTCTATTTTGGCAAAATCAAAAAAGGAAATTTTTCAGGTAATTGGAAATCATGATTTGGAAGTTGAGAAATCATTTATTGAAAAAGTGCCATCAAAACTGAATCTCAAAAAAACATGGTATTCGTTCACAAAAAAAGACTGGCATTTTATTTTTCTGAATGGAAACGATATCACTTTTCATTCAAATAATCAGAAAGTTGTACAACAAGCAAAAAAAATAACCGAAAAATTAAAATTGGAAGACAAACCCAATTACCATGAATGGAACGGAGGAATTGGGCATGAACAAATGCAATGGCTTGAAAAAGAGTTGCGACAGGCAGAAGCTAAAAATCTGAAAGTTGCCATTTTTTGTCACTACCCGCTCCTGCCGTTTGAGGCACACGCGCTCTGGAATTCTGAAGAAGTGCTGGCTGTTTTAACAAAGTACGACAATGTAAAACTGTACATTAACGGTCACAACCACGCCGGAAATTATGCAACCCAAAACGGAATTCATTTCGTCAATCTGAAAGGAATGGTTGAAACCGAAAAAGAAAATGCCTTCTCAAACATTTCTTTCTCCGACGAACGAATTGAAATTAAGGGTTTTGGTCGCGAGGAAAGCAGAAATTTATCACTGAAATAAATACATTTCTATTTAGTGATACTTCGTACCTTCGTGTCTTAGTGGCTATTTTTTTATGCCACAAAGACTCCAGGACACAAAGTTGCACAAAGAAATCTGTTAAGAAAATTGAGTTGACGTTTCATCACTCAAGAATTGAACAAACCAATGCCAAAATTGCTATATAAACAGAATGATTAAAATGAAACAGAATGAAAAGCAAAATTATAACCACAGCATTTTTGACCTTCTTAATTGGAATTTCCATCGCCCAGCAACCCGATTTACTGCCTTCTGCACAAACAGATCCAATACAATTGACACCCTTAAATATAATCCTCTATTTTTTAATGCCGGTAGCTATTTTTATAATTTATCTTTGGTATCGAAAATCAAAAAAGAAAAAATAGACTTTGAAAACAGGCATTATTTGATTATTAATTTACCAGTTGAGCCACTTCAACCAAATCACCTTCCATTGAAAAATCGGTTGCTGAAGTTATTTTCACATTGGCAAACTGACCGATTAAATTTTCATCTTCCGATGCAAAACGGATGATGAGTTTTCCTTCGGTATATGACGATAAAAATCCCTCTTTCCTGTCGGTACCACGCACCAAAACACGCACGGTTTTGCCAATCATTTGTTTGTTGAATGGCAAATTGTGTTTGCGTAATTCGTTGGTTAAAACATGCAGCCGACGCTTTTTTTCTCCCTGCGGAATATCGTCAACCCACCGGTGACTGGTCGCTCCGGGGCGCGGTGAATAAATGGCCGTGTAACTCATGTTGAATTTAAACTCCTCCATCGCCAGCCGCGTATTTTCGAACTGTTCTTCCGTTTCGCCCGTAAAACCAACAATAATATCAGTAAACAAAGTCGCCTCCGGAATAATTCGCCTGATTGCATGAACAATGCTTCGGTAGCGTTCCATGTTGTGCTTGCGGTTCATGTGCATCAGCACTTTGTCGTCGCCGCTTTGCATGGGCAGGTGGATTTGTTTTCCAAGTACTTTGTATTTCGCTATCACTTCAATCACTTCCTCATTCATATCACGCGGGTGTGGCGAAGTAAAATAAACCCAGAATTCCTTGTTCGAACGGTTACCCAATTCACCGATCTCCGCCAGCAATTGTGCAAAAGTGAGCTCCTCCCCTTTTTTGTCAAGTCCGTATGAATTTACATTCTGCCCCAGCAAAGTAATCGATTTGTAACCCTGCGAAACAAGCAAAGCAACTTCGGTAATGATATCTTTCGATGGGCGCGAAACTTCGCGGCCACGGGTGTAAGGCACTGCACAGAAAGTACAGAATTTGTCGCAACCATTCTGTATCGGTATAAACGCCTCGAAACTCGATTGATACGCAGGCTGAACATGCCAGAACTCCTCAATGTTTTCGTTGTGCGGATCGAATGACGGGTGTAGGTTTTTCGGTGTAGTAATTCCGTACTGACTAATCATTTGTGGCAGTTTGGGCAAATCCTTCATCTGAAAAGTGATATCGAAAAGTTTTAGGAATTTTTCGTGATCGTTGGGTAAAATACAGCCCGAAAGAAAGGTAACCAGGTTTTTATGGTTTTTCCATTTGTTCCATTTCGAAATGCGCGAATATACCTTGTCGATGGCTTTTTGACGCACCGAACACGCCAGAATGCCTATCAATCCCGCCTCCTCCTCGTTGTCTGTCCAGGTGTATCCGGCTTCATCGAGTACCGATGTCACCCGCTCCCCGTCCGACAAATTCATCTGGCAACCCAGTGTTATTAAATGGTATTTCATCTTTTTTAAAAATATACTTCCGAATAAATATTCGAAACCGGAATTCCCTTGCCGGTTAAAATATCAAAAACTTCATAAATCATTTCGCTGTTTCCACATAAAAAACAGTTGGCTTCCCTGTCGATTTTTTGGGTGAACAAATAATCAGTCACCCTGCCATAAAAATCGCCGGTTTCTTCGCCCGACAAGCAAAGTGTCGTCTTTTCCTTCTGGTAATCAGCGTGTTCATAAGCTTCTTCTTTTAGTCTCACACCATGAATCAACTGATAATCCAACTCCGGGTAAGTACGTACAAAACTGTGAAACGGACTGATTCCCGTACCGGTTGCCACAAACAGAAATTTTTGTGACACAAATTTTTCAGGATTGAATTTGAAAAAACCAAACGGGCCTTCCACTTCAATTTCTGCTCCCGATTTCAATTTTTTTAACCTGCCTGAAACTTTTCCTCCCTCAATTTCACGAACCAAAACTTCCAGAAAATCGTCGTTCTCGCCGCTGTACACCGAGTATTCACGTCGTTCAGCCGAGCCCGGAATTTTCACTATCACAAATTGCCCCGTCTGAAACTGAAAATTCATCCGCTCCAGCTGGATTACAAACGCTGAATCCGTTAAATTCCTGATTAGTATTACCTTATGTTTCTTCAACTATTCAGATTTATTCTAAATAAAATCGATGCAAAAGTAAAAAATATTCCCGTTGCCGCAAGTTTTGGGAAAATGGTTTAATGGAAATGAATAAATCCACCAAAGCATTAAGCTATTTTTAATCGCTTAGCTCCTTGGCTAATAACACCTGTTTATACTTTTCCCACCAAACGTCACCCGAATAACTAAAACCATTTTTAACTTTAACATTCATTCAAAAATGTAAATCAATGAAACGAGTAGCATTTGTCTTTTCAATCCTTTTCTTTTCCACTTTTCAACTTGTTGCCCAGGAACTTTCAAAATCGGTTTTTAACAACAATGAGGGAAATGACAAAACATGGATTTTGT
>DATITY010000006.1:0-2435 GCA_035467235.1 Draconibacterium sp.
TTTCGATCGCGATATCGAAGGATTTGAAGTGGACAAGGTTTTTGTTGACGAATATTCCGGATCATTTCAGGCAGTTGAACACCTCATTAAAACCGGTTGCCGCCGGATTGCTCACATTGCCGGACCATCAACACTTTCAACGGCCAGGCACCGAATGGAAGGTTACACACAAGCATTAAAACAAAATGGCCTCCCGATAATCAATGAATATATTGTTGAATGCAAGGGATTTACACCAAAACATGGTATTAAACCTACCAAACAACTTCTGGCTCTTTCCAATCCACCCGACGCCATTTTCACCGTAAATGACGGTGTGGCAATTGGAGCCATGTTCGTTTTAAAGGAAGCCGGAATCGTAATCCCTGATCAAATTTCGGTTATTGGTTTCGACGACGATCCCCACTCCTGCTATTTCAAACCTTCACTGTCAACGGTATGGCAACCAACCTACGAACTCGGTATGCTGGCTGCCCGGATACTCATGAAACGGGTAAACTCGAACAACGATCTTTCAAAAATCAGGGTCGAAAAACTTTTCCCGGAACTAATAATCAGGGGATCTTCAAGGTAAAAACAACTCAATTTATTCAATAAAAATCTCCGCTTTTTTGCAGAAAATAAAATACTGATTTATCCTTATTTTCATTTTGCAATAATTTTTCTATTTGTTTTATGCAAACCTTTGCATAAACTTTTTGCTCATATTATTTGGAATCTATTTAAATAATGACGTAACTTTCGCAATGTTTTTTACACTAACTAATTGGATTCCAGCAAATGATTGTTTCTACCAGTAGAATTTTCAGGAAATGTTACGGACGGTATGGAATTGCCGCCGTAAACGTTTGGTGCATGGAACAGGTGCATGGATTGTTTAGTGCAGCGCAAAAAGCAAATGCCCCATTTATTGTTCAAACTACCCCCGTTGCCCGCAATTATGCAAATCCGGAAATGTTGATGTCTGTAATCCTGGCTGCTTCCAAAATATATCCCGACACAGTTTTTGCAATTCATCTCGACCATGGAAACAGGGAACATGCTTTTCAATGTATCGAATCAGGTGTTTACAATTCGGTAATGATTGATGCATCTCACGAGTCATTCGAAAAAAACATAACTGTTACCAGCGAAATAGTAGAAAAAGCACATCTGAAAAATATAAGTGTTGAAGCTGAACTAGGCGTTTTAAGCGGTATTGAGGATGATTTGAATGTTGATGAAAAACTCAAAAAATTCACTCAACCATCAGAAGTTGAAGAGTTTGTAAAACGAACCGGTTGTGACAGTCTTGCCATTGCAATCGGCACAAGTCACGGAGCATACAAGTTCTCGGGAGAACAGGGTTTACAACTCGAAATTCTAAAGGAAATTCAAAAACGGTTACCCGGATTTCCATTGGTTTTACACGGTGGATCGGCGGTTAATGTGAATGAAATCGAAAGAATAAACGCTGCCGGTGGTCAGCTTGGAACCGATGCAAAAGGAGTTTCTAACGAAGAACTGTTAAAAGCCATTCAACTTGGGGTCTGCAAAATAAATATTGCTACTGATGCCCGGTTGATCTGGACACGAGTTCATCGCGAATTCTTTGAATTTTCTCCGGCACAGTTTGACCCTATTATTCCGGGAAAAACTTTTATGAACGAATTAGAAAAATTCAATCTTGAAAAATTCGAACTGCTGGGTGCGGTTGGAAAAGCCTCAGAATTAAAATAAGCTAAAACATGATAAGAGATAAAAAATATAACCTTTTGGCCAAACCCACTTCCGGATTTGGCATTTATCAAAGTATTCTGAAAGAAGAAACAGGTTGGCAGTTCCTGAATTTTCAGGCGCGATTAATGAAAAAGGGTGAAAAATGGGTTGGAAACACCTGGGAAAATGAATACGCAATCATTTTACTGGGAGGTAATTATTCGGTAAAAACCGACAAGGGAAACTGGGAAACCATCAACGGGCGCAAGGATGTTTTTAGCGGAATCGCCCATTCGCTGTACCTTCCAAGAGATACGGAATTTGAAATCACCGCCGAAAGTGAAGTGCTCGATATTGCGTATGGCTGGTGCGAAACCGACGAAGATCATCCGGCTTATTTTAAACGTCCGGAGGAAGCAGCCATTGAAATTCGTGGCGGCGACAATGCAACCCGCCAAATCAACAGCTTGCTGCAACCCGGTTTCGATTGTCACCGGCTGGTTTGTGTTGAAGTTTACACACCTTCGGGAAACTGGAGTTCGTTTCCGGCGCACAAACACGATACGCAGAGATTTGACGTCGACGGAATGGTGGTAGAAGCTTGTCTGGAAGAAACCTACTTCTACAAAATTGATAAACCACAGGGATTTGCCATTCAGCAGATTTACAACGACGACCGCAGTCTGGATGAAATTGCAGTTGCCCGAAACAACGATGTGGTTCTGGTTCCCGAAGGT
>DATITY010000007.1:0-4556 GCA_035467235.1 Draconibacterium sp.
ATTGCCGGAGTTTATCTCACCCGTAAATGGTTTTCGGAAAACACTTCAATCCCAAAAGCACCGGAATACAGCAAGGTTTTGAAAAATTTTGCCGAACCCTGTTTTACAGCGAATGAGTTTTACAAAGTATCTGGCCGAATCCTGGCTATTTCTTCCATAAAAAAAGGTTTTAAAGGAAAAGTTTATGTGATAACAGATAACCGGACTTCGAAAGTTTCAGAAGCGCTGGTTTATTTGTTGAAATCGGAAAAACGGGCAACAATTGTTGGTCAGAAAACTGTTGGCTCAACTTTTTTGGTTGAACAAATTACCATCAACAAACAATTTAAACTAAACCTGCCGGTCGCTGAGTTTTACACCCCCGACGGAAAAACGCCTGGAAAAGAAGGGATTGAACCTGATATTCCGGTAACCGGAGAAGATGCGTTAAAGTACATTCAAAAAAACCTGATAAAATGAAGAACAAAATAAAATTGAACCTGCTCTCTGAACTTCACCTTGTTTTTCTGCTTTTTACCCTGTTTCTCTTCTCTTTCAATGCGTTTGCCAAAAGCAAAATGCCCGATGAAAAGTACACAAAATTGGAGTTCAATATTCCCATGAAAGATGGCATTCTGCTCGCCACCGATGTTTACCTGCCCAAAACAGGCTCAAAGTTCCCTGTGGTTCTGGTTCGAACTCCGTACGACAAAAATGGGGTGAAAGATGCCGCTGAAAAATTTGTAAAGCACAACATTGTCGTTGTGGCACAGGATTGCCGCGGCAAGTTGAAATCAGGCGGAGAGTTTTATCCGTTTATCAATGAACGTGAAGATGGCTTGGCCACACTCCGCTGGCTTAGAAAACAGGAGTGGTGCAATGGTAAAGTTGGCGGCTGGGGTGGCAGTTATGTTGGTATTACACAGTGGGCCATCTCCGATTCGCTGGATGCATTAACTCCAAACATGACCGGCGCCAGCATGTACGATTTGGTTTATGATCAGGGACTTTTCGCGCTTCAAACCGCCTTTACCTGGGGACTGGCTATTTCAGCTAAGGAAATGAATGAGGCCTTTATGAAAAAAATTCCAAAGTCGTTTAACATTTTACCGCTTTCGTCAGCGGATGATACGGTTTCGTACAATGTATTGTTTATTGACGATTGGATAGCCCACGAAAAATATGATCAGTACTGGAAAACACAGGATTTCAGCGGAATGACAAAAGCTCCCCTGCTTTCGGTAGCCGGGTGGTACGATATTTTTCTGAAACAGCAAATTGCCGACTTCCAGATTTTACTACATAACGGCAATCCCGGTAACCGGCTCGTTATTGGTCCATGGTGCCACGGAACCCAGGGATTTGAAAACAAATACGGCGGAAGCAAAAAAACTGGCAACCAGGGAGAAATCATCGACAATT
This sequence comes from Draconibacterium sp., assembly GCA_035467235.1. Classification (GTDB taxonomy): domain Bacteria; phylum Bacteroidota; class Bacteroidia; order Bacteroidales; family Prolixibacteraceae; genus Draconibacterium. Next base: position 1,402 of record DATITY010000007.1, read on the forward strand.
TTCTGATTAATCAGCTTGCGGATAAATCACAAAAAGTGATGACAAATCCTTTTACCGATAAAAAATACAATCTTTTCATCATGGAAAAAAATGAATATTTCGGTTCTGATACATGGCCACCCAAAGAATCGGTTCCAACCGCGTTTTACCTTGGGAAAGACAATAAAATTTCAACCAAAAAATCCACAGAAAAAGGTGAATTAAATTACGTGTACAATCCTGCCGATCCTTATCCCAGTCTTGGCGGAACCGCACTGGGCGTGGGAGTGGGACCGGCTGAGCAGAATAAAAACAGGGAACGAAAAGACCAGTTGTTTTTTGAAACTGAAATTCTGAAAACTCCTTTGACACTTTTGGGAGATTTATCAGCAGTTCTCTATGTTTCGAGTGATGCGCGGTGTACTGATTTTATCGTTGGTATTCAGGATGTGTTTCCTGATGGAAAAATCATCAACATTCAGGAAGGAGGCTCCAAAGTAAGTTTTTCGGGAACTCAGCCTGAAAAAAAGGATATTTCAGTTTGGGCTACCGGTTACGAAATCAGGGAAGGACACAAATTAAGGGTGGTGATTACCTCATCATGGTTTCCGCGATACAACCGCAGCCTGAATATTTGTGAACCAGCGTACATAGCAACGAAAATGAAAACGGCAAATCAAACCCTCTGGGTCGGGCCGGAATATCCGTCGTGCGTGGTTTTACCGGTGTTGAGTGAAAAAAAATATAATTGTTTAATTGAAAAAAAACATCATGAACTTTATTAAAAGCATTCTATTTCCCCTTATTATAATCACCTTTTTCCCCTCGATAATTATCGGGCAAAACATGGACTTTTCCCATGCTTCCATCATCACTTTCGAAAAGAATGACAAGGTGATTTTGAAGGCGGTTTTAGTTTTGCAGGAGGAGGTTGCCAAAAGAACAGGTATCCAACTGCCGGTTAGCAGCAAACCGAACCGATCTGCTAATCCTGTTATTTATGTTGGTTTGGAAAATCAGGTTTCGAATTTTCCGGTCAACATTCAGAAACTGGTCGCCGATCTTCCATCCATTCAACCCGAAGGATTTAAAATCGTTTGTTCATCTGAAACCAAAACGGTAGCTGTGGTTGGCGCCGATGCCCGAGGGGTTTTGTATGGCATCGGGAAACTGCTCCGCTCCATGGAATTGGAACCCGGGAAAATCGAAATTCCTTCCGGTTTAAAAATTGCTTCCTCTCCCAAATATCCAATCCGTGGCCACCAACTCGGCTACCGCCCAAAAACCAACGCCTACGATGCCTGGACTCCGGCACAATTCGACCAGTACATCCGCGACCTTGCCGTTTTTGGCGCCAACAGCATCGAAATCATGCCGCCCCGCACCGACGACGATTTCACCAGCGTGCACATGAAACTGCCTGCCATTGAAATGATTGCTGAACAATCGAAAATCTGCGATTCGTATGGAATGGATGTGTGGATGTGGTACCCCAACATGGGAAAAGATTATGAAAATCCCGACTCGTTGAAAAAGGAAATTGCCGAACGGCATGAAGTTTTCAAAAAAGTTCCGCGACTGGATGCGCTGTTTGTTCCGGGTGGCGATCCCGGCGAACTGGAGCCCGACATTCTTTTTAAATGGCTTGAAACCGAAGCTGAGATACTTCACCAGTACCATCCCAATGCAAAAATCTGGGTTTCTCCGCAGGTTTTTAAACCTTCAAAAGAATGGTATGCAAAGTTTTACGCACACGTAAATAAAAAATACGACTGGTTTGGCGGCATCGTGTACGGGCCATGGATTCGCACACCCTTGCCCGAAGTGAAAAAACTTATTGCTGCTGACATTCCCATTCGATTGTACCCCGACATCACACACAGCATCAGTTGTCAGTACCCTGTTCCCGACTGGGATATCGCGTTTGCCATGACTTTGGGCCGCGAGTGCATCAACCCACGCCCCGAGGACGAAAAATACATTCACAACCTTTACGCCCCTCTGGCCAGCGGAAGTATCAGCTATTCCGAAGGAACCAACGACGATGTGAACAAAATCATCTGGAGTTGTCAGGACTGGAATCCCGAATCGCCAGTGCTGGAAAACCTGCGAGAATATGCCCGCTATTTTATTGGCCCCGATTACACCGACAATGTGGCACAGGCACTGATGGCACTGGAGCAGAACTTTCGGGGACCACTTATCGCGAACCAGAATGTACAGCGAACCCTGCAACAGTGGCAGGACATGGAAAGGAACGCCCCTCAATATGTGCTTGCCAATCCCCGGTTTCAAAGCGGGTTAATCAGGGCCTATTTCGATGCATACATTCAACGGCGGCTCATTTATGAAACCAGTCTTGAGCGGCAGGCCCGGAACATTCTGGAAAATGCTGAAACCACCATGTCGTATATTGCCATTATTGATGCCAGAAATACATTATCGATGGCGGTTGAAAAACCTGTTTCACCGGAATTGAAAGATCGTTGCATTGCGCTGGCCGATTCGCTTTTCCGCACTTTCGGGGCACAACTGACGGTCGAAAAACACCATGCGGCAGGTGGAAGGGGAAACTTCATCGACAACATCGACATTCCGTTAAACGATGCATTGTGGCTGATGGACCAGATGAACCAAATTGAAAAACTTCCAAACGAGAATAAACGGCTGACTGCACTAGAAGAAATGCTGCATCGAACCAACCCCGGCCCGGGAGGTTTTTACGATAATTTTGGGAGCCCGGAAGCATGGAAAAGAATCAAGGCAAAAAAAACATGGAAAGAGGACCCCGGCAGCCTCGAATCGCCGCGTGTAAGTTTTGGCGTGGGACTGAATCATGTTGACTGGGTGCACGAGGTTGTTGCCACAGGTTTCGAAGGACAAGCAACACCGCTGGCATGGATGAACCAGATAAACACTTTGTACGACACCCCGCTTGAAATAGAATATGACAACCTCGATCCCAAAGCTGAATATATATTGAAAATCGCGTACACCGGCCGATTTCGGTCGAACATTAAACTGATGGCCGACGGGAAAATGATACATGATTACATCAGGATGGGCACAAAACCGATGTACGAATTCGCCCTGCCAAAACAAATTACGGAGGATGGAAAAGTTCATTTCACCTGGACCTGCGGCGACGACGATAAAGGCGAAGGCGAACGCGGCTC
>DATITY010000008.1:0-44782 GCA_035467235.1 Draconibacterium sp.
ACCAACATCGAGCAAACCAGTGGCGAAACTGAATGGTTGCTGAATGTGTGCCATAAATTTGCCGTAATGTTCCTGCTGGTCGGTTTTTGTTTGAAAATAGTCGTAATCAAAATCAAAACTGAAAAGCGGATCGTTCATTTCAGCAGCGGGATTGTTCAGTTTTACACTGATACCACCTTTTGAAAAGGCTTGTTTTGTTCCGAAGTAATTGATGGTTTGGTTTTCTTCAAGTAATGGCGCCGGAACTGGATCTATAGGGTAACCGTAATAATTAAATCCGTCGCGATTATAATCAACATTTATTGAAAGTACCTGTTCTTTGAAAAACTGATTCCAGTACAATTCGGCTTCGTTTTTCGAAAATGGTGCATCTACACGGTCTCCTCCTTCAAGGTCTAACTTTCCGTGTGAGGAAAGGTGCATCGCATGTATACCAAAAATAGATTTCTTTGAAGCCAGATGATTGAAGAAGAATTCGCCGTAAGGTTTGTTGTAATTACCCAAACCTGCCCTTATTAAACCGTACCCGGTTTCCTCTTTTGGTGTAGATGCGATACTTGCAGCTTTCAGTGGATTTACTGAAAAAGTATTGATGACGGGTTCGCTTTTTATGTTGTAGTTGAAAACAGGCTTTTGAAGCTGCGGTTCTTCAATTTTTGGCATTTCATTTATTTTGTGGGCATCCATTAAAGTGGGTTTAAATGCCTTTACAACTTCAACTTCGCGGTTAAGGGTGGTATCGCGCTGGGCCAGAGCAGTCGCGGAAAAACCGATAAGAGAAATGAGTAAAACAGATTTTATTTTATTGAGCATGACTTCAGGTTTTTATTGTTCTTTGATTTTAATTTGAAATGAACTGTCGATGGCTTTTTGCTGTTCCGATTTTTCTTCGTTTTCGATAACCAGCAATTTCTTCGCGGCATCGGCTTTTATTCCATCTGTATCGTTGTTGTAATTTTCAATCATACTTTTTAAAGTGTGTTTTGCCTGAAACTGGTCTCCTTTACTCAGGTAAATATCAGCAAGCAAAATAAACGATTTGCCAAGCCAGTATTGATAAGGCGTGTTTTTCGAAATAAAATCCATGATTTCTTCTTCGGATTTTTGTATGTTGTTTTGCCGGTAGAAAATTTCTGAAATGAGGTATTTTGCTTCGGCACCCTGTTCGTATTTAACATCGGTAGCAACACTTTTCAAACCAGCCATTGCTTTATCGAAGTTGTTTAACTGGTAATATGATTTTCCTTCGGCATAATTTGCTTCGCGAATCATTGCCTCGTTTGCCACTTCTGATTTTCTGACCTTTTCAGCAGCAATGATGGCATTTTCATAACTATTCAATTTTAAATGACATCGCATTTGACCGATATTTGCCCGTATAATATTCCATTTTCCAGCAGCAATGTTTTCAAGACGATTAAACATTTCCAACGCTTCTGAATATTTTTCAGCATTGAATGTTAATTCCGATGCGCGTGACAACGCCTGTTCGCTAAAAATATTATCGGGCTGGCCGGCAACATAAGTGTAATGATTGTTTGCATCGGTAAATTTTCCCTCCTTGTAAAATAATTCAGCAAGATAGAAATGGGCGTTTAATGCAAAACCTCCGTTGGGGAATTGCTGCAAGTATCTTTCAATCTGAGCTGAAGCGCCTTTGTCGCCTGCCATGTACATTCGTTCGGCAGCCATAAATGTGAGTGAATCCTGTTCGTTTACCGATACATTTACGTTAGTTCCCGTTTGTTTTGCATAGGCAAACCAGGCATCTACATTATTGAGTTCGACATAACAATTTTTAATACCCATTAATGCAGCCTGCGCTTCCGGAGTTTCGGGGAATTTCTCAGCAACCTCTTTGTATTGGGTTAAAGCACTGTTGAAATCATTGTTGTTGTAGTTTATCAAACCCAGTTGCAGTAATGCTTGTCTGTAATAAGCGCTTTGTTTGTGATTTGCTAAAATTTTATTGTACTGCGTGGTTGCTTTCTGGTTTTCTCCCAAACGTTCGTATGCGCGCCCCAGTTCGTACAAGGCGTCGTCCTGAAAATCAGATTCAGGGAATGTGGTAAGTAATTGTTCCAGGTTTTCTATTTTTCCCTGCTGGTTGCGCTGTATTCCTTTACAAACGGCAATCTGATAAAGGGCATAATCGGCTTCATAAATTTTCATCCCAAAAGCCTGCTGGTAATTTTGAATCGCCTGTGTGTAATCGGTATTCAGGAAATAATAGTCACCAATCCGGTTTAAAGCATCGGCCTGTTTTTCGGTACGTGTGCTTTTTGTGGCAGTTAAATATTTTTTGAAATGTGTCGTGGCGTTTCCGTAATCTTCGAGTTTGAAATAGGAGTATGCCAGGTTGTATTCGGCATTATTGTATTCGGGTAACGCCGATGCGCCCGCCGCAGACATGAACTTTGTGTAAATGTTGATTGCATTATTATAATCGCCAATCCTGTACAAAGCTTCTGCTTTCCAGAAAAGTGCAAGTGCGTTAATGGTCCGATCCTGACTGCCGTTTATTAACGAGAGATCAAAGAATTCTATTGACTGGTTGTAAGCCAGGTTGTTAAATAATTCCAGTCCGCGATAATATGTAACCCGCTGATATGCTTTTAAAATTGTTGGCGTTTTGGTTTTTATTTTTTCAATCGAAGTAATTGCGTCTTTGTAGTTTTTGGTTGCCATGTACACTTCGCTTAAAATGCGGTAAGCTTCGGCATTGTTTTCCGAATTGGGATACGACTCAATGTATTGGTCAAAAGCTTTTATGGTTTCGTTAAATGGCGAGTACGAAAGTTCGTAGGTGAGTTTGGCATAATTAAACAGCGCGTCTTCCTTTATTTTTGCATTGAAATCAAGTTTCGAGGCGGCGTCGTATGCCATTTTAGCCTTTTCTTTTTCATTGGTTTTTACATAACAATCGGCCAGATGATAATATGCATTCTGGGCCATTTCGTCAGTTCCTTTTGAAGCATTTTCCATCATCGGCGCTGCTTTGAAATAACTTCCGGTAATATAGTAACAGTAACCTAAAACATAGTTTTCTTCGCGCGTTGTTAATTTGGTGGCGAGAAAATAAGTTTCCAGAAATGGTATCGCTTTTTCATACTGACCCAAATGAAAATACGAGTCACCAACAATTTTCGATAATTCGGGTTTGTGTTCTTCTTCCACCTCGTTAATAATCGAAGTTGTATAATTTACCACTTCGTCATATCTCTTTTGTTTGTAATAAATGTGGCTGATGTAAAGCGGAATTACCCTGGAATAAGCCGGGTCGTTGTTCAGTTTTTTAAATCCTTCGAGCGCCTCGTCAAATTTTTCCTCGAGGTACATAATATGCGCCCAGTAGTACGTGGCAGGTTTGCTGTATAAACTGTTTGCATCTTTTACCATGTAAAACTCGCTGGATGCAACTTCCAGATTGTCATCCATCATATTTGCGTAACCGTTTTGATATGCGATTTTAATCTGTTCGTTTTCGCCTAAATCTGCCCGGTTCACATTTGTAAAAGTCTTAATAGCAACTGCATACTGTTTCTTTTCGAACTGAAAATCGCCCAGGTTAAACCATGCGCTGTTTATGTACGGACTTTCGGGATAATCTTTTGTAAATCCGGTAAGCATTTTGCTGCCGGCGGCGTATCCGGCTTTAAGTGCAGAAACCGATTTGTAGTATTCGGCTTCAGAATACAGTTCCGATTGTTTCTCAACCTGTTTCTGTATTTTATGAAACTCGTGGAAAGTAGAAATGTATTTTCCTTTTGCAAAAAGCTCTTTTGCCACATCTATTTCTTGCTGAACATTGCCGTAATAAGCCGTTTCCTGACTTTTTAGCTGCAATTGGTTCAATAAAAAAATGGGTACGAAATATAAAATCCGAAATGTTCTCATGTCTTTAATGATTTATTCTTCTAAATTAGATGATTCAAAACTGAGATTGGTGCCAAATCATTTTAATTTCTTAACAAGAAACTGTTTATTTCTTTTGTTTATTATTCGGGGTTGAAATTATTTTACCAATCTATTACGCTTTATCTTTGAATTATGGAAGCAAATAAAATAGTTGAACTCATTGATGCTGAAATTTATCAGCGCGAAAATCTTATCCTTTCCAATGTAAATCTGGAAATTAATTCGGGTGAGTTTATTTATGTAATAGGAAAAGTCGGTACCGGAAAATCGAGTCTTATTAAAACATTGAATGCCGAAATTCCTTTAATCTCGGGAATTGGAAAGGTTGCAGGTTTTCAGTTGAACGGTTTAAAACAACGCGAGGTTGCTGGTTTGCGCCGGAAATTGGGCGTGGTTTTTCAGGATTTCAGACTGTTGACTGACCGAAATGTACACGACAACCTTGCATTTGTTCTGAAAGCTACAGGATGGAAAAATAAAATTGAAATTGAATCGCGGATAGCTGAAGTTTTGGAAAGCGTGGGAGTTTTAGACAAAATAATGAAAATGCCCCATCAGTTAAGCGGTGGAGAACAGCAAAGAGTAGTTATCGGCCGTGCAACTTTGAACAATCCCGAACTGATTCTTGCCGACGAACCCACCGGGAATCTCGATCCTGAAACCTCTGAAGAAATTCTGGATTTGTTTATCAGTTTAAATAAACAGGGCAAAACAGTAATTATGGTTACCCACGATTACGCTTCGATTGCCAAAAAGCCAACCCGCACGCTTATTTGTGCCAACGGCCAGATAACCGATTCGGCAGCAAATAATACCACCGTTGATTTTGAAAGTTTGCTGGAGAGGAATTGGTAGGATGGAAGCTGGGTGGTTACTGCTGTTAAAACATGGGTGATCAAATCATTAAGCCAGGTGTTTTTTATTATTTTGAAATATGTTATTAGTTAAATTCTTTGACTTCCTGTGATAAGAGACTATATATGTATAAAGAGTTAAAACAAAATGATTATAAGTTACTACTTAGATACATCTGTATTCGGAGGTTACTTTGATGCTGAGTTTGAATATATAACAAAAAAACTCTTTGGTCAGATTAAGTTTCGCGGAATTAAGATTATATACTCAGAACTAACAAAAAATGAGTTGATTAATGCACCTAAAAAAGTTAAAGATTTTATTGAAAACTTACCTGAGGATACATTAGACTATATTGAAATTACAGATGAAGCATTGGAATTGGCAGATAAATATATTCTGGAGAAAGTTGTGGGGATTACAAGTCGGGAGCATTGTATTTACATAGCGCTTGATACTTTAAACAGAGCCAATGTTCTTGTAAGTTGGAATTTCAAACATATTGTAAATCTGGCAAGAATCAGAGGATATAATTCTGTCAACCTGAAGGACGGTTATCCAACAATTGAAATAAGATCACCAAAGGAATTAATAGATTATGAAGACAATAATTAAGAAAGAATTTGATGCAGTAAAATATATGCGTCAGGAGAGAGATAGAATTAACAAGTAAATTTTCGGTATGACCCATGAGCAAATTAAAGAATACTTTGCAATAAGAAGAACTAAAGAAAGAATACCCAGCCGTTAATAACTGGAAATTAGTTATTTCTTCTCCAATAAAAACCCCGAAAAAACTTCCCAAATCACTTTTTCTTCGTTTTCCCAGGTTAATTCTTTGGCTGCCAGTGGTAAATTGGTTTTCCACACTTTTCTTTTTTCCTGATTATTCAGTGCATCCGTAATTTTTGCTGCCAGATGCCGGGGTTCCAGTGATTCGGTAATTTCGCCAATTTTGTATTGATTTACAATGGCAGCCATTTCGGGCAGCTTGGTAATTAAGACAGGAACCTGTGCCTGAATATAATCGAACAATTTATTGGGTAAGGCAAACCGGTAGTTCAGCCCAAGATCTTCTTCTATCGATAGTCCCAAATCGGCTTGAGGAGTCAGTTTTGCAAGTTCTTCGATTGAAAGTCGACCGGTAAACTCAACTATGTTTTCCAGGTTTTCTTTTTTTACCAGATTCTCCAAATCAGTTTTAATATCGCCGCCACCGGCAATAATCAGTTTGGCATTATCGATAAAATGCATGGCTAAAATTGCCTGTTCCAAACCGCGACCAATATTTACTGCTCCCTGGTAAAGTATTATTTTTTGATCATTTTCACCCTTTTCTGTTTTTACCAAAAAAGTACCTGTAATGGGCAGGTTTCGAACCACCCGGAAATGTGTGCCATATTTTTCTTCGTAAATTCCGGCAATCGAATTGCAAACGGTGAAAGCAGTTTTAATATGCGGCACCATTTTCTTTTCGAGCCATTGCCAAACTTTTTTTACCCAGGGACGACCGATTAATTCAGGAACTTCGGTAAAATACTCGTGACTATCGTAAACCAGCGGCTTATTTTTAACTTTTGCTGCAATGAAATTGGCTGGTAACGTATCCAAATCGCTGGAAAGCAGGACATCGAATTTCGAGAAAAGCAGGAAAAGATAAAGCCTGATGTTGTACGTGGCGTAAAATAGCGGTCCTTTTATAAATGGCAAATTAAACCGTTTAACCATGTATTCACGGTAATCGACGTGCAAACTGGCAGGCAGCTTTCTTCCGGCAAGCAACACTTCAAATCCCATGTTGTGCAGGGTTGTGCAAACTTTATGTACGCGGTTGTCGGAAACCAAATCGCTGGTAACCGAAACGATGATTTTTTTTTGGTTTGTTTTGCCCACCCGGTTCAGTTAAATTTTATAATTCCAGATATCTTTTGCATAATCTGCAATGGAACGGTCGGACGAAAACTTGCCGGAACGGGCAACATTCATTATCGACATTCTTGTCCAGTTTTCCTTGTCCAGATATGCCTCGCTGACTTTTGACTGACAATCGATATACGATTGAAAATCAGCCATAATCATGTATTCATCACTCCAAAGCAGTTGATCAACCAGTGGCCTGAAAATATGTGTATCACCATCGGAAAAGTAGCCGTTGGAAATTTGATCAATAGCTTTTCGGAGCGTTGGATTGGATTCGTAATAATGATAAGGATTGTATCCGGCGGCTTTTTTTGCCAACACTTCATCAACTGTAAGTCCGAACAGGAAAAAATTCTCTTTACCCACTTCTTCAAGGATTTCAACATTGGCACCGTCAAGGGTGCCAATTGTGAGCGCTCCGTTCATCGTGAATTTCATGTTGCCGGTTCCGGATGCCTCTTTCCCCGCAAGTGAAATTTGTTCAGATAAATCGGCTGCCGGATAAGTTAAATGACCGGTTTGTACATTGAAATTTGGAAGGTAAACCACTTTTAGCAGATTGTTGATTTCCGGATCGTTATTGACAACTGCACCAACCGAATTAATAAGTTTAATCATCAGTTTGGCCATAAAATAGCCGGGAGCCGCTTTTCCTCCAAAAAGAAATACCCTCGGTGGAATTTTCATGTTAAGATTTTCTTTCAGTTGGTTGTATAAACTGATAATATGAAGCGCATTTAAATGCTGGCGTTTGTATTCGTGAATTCGTTTTACCTGAATGTCGTACATTGCATCGGCCTGAATTTCGATACCGGTATGTTTTTTCACCCATTGGGCGAGCACTTTTTTGTTTTCAGTTTTTACGGTTTGCCAGGCTGTGCGGAATGTTTTATTCTCTGCCAACGCTTCTATTTTGCTGATTTCTTCTGTGTAATTCTTTATCCATGTATCGCCGATGTGTTTGTTAAGCAAGGCAACCAGACTTTCGTTGCTGGCACCAATCCAGCGACGCGGAGTAACACCATTTGTGACATTATAAAACTTTTCGGGCCAAAGCTCATAAAAATCATACAAAACATGTTTTTTCAGCAGTTCGGAGTGCAACCTTGCCACGCCATTGATTCGCCGGCTGCCAATGCATGCAAGGTTGGCCATTCGTACATATTTTGGTCCGTTTTCATCAATAACCGACATTCTCGAAAGTTTGCCATCATCACCTGGATATTTTGTCCTGACACTTTCAAGAAAATGGTGATTGATTTCGTAAATAATTTCAAGGTGGCGCGGTAAGAGGTTTCTGAACAGGTCGAGCCGCCATTTTTCGAGCGCTTCTGGCAACAGGGTATGGTTAGTGTAAGCAAAAGTATTTGTGGCAATTTGCCAGGCTTCATCCCACGGCATGTTATAGTCGTCAACCAGCAATCTCATCAGTTCTGCAACAGCAATGGAAGGATGTGTATCGTTTAGCTGGATTGCAAAATGTTCGTGAAAAGTTTCCAGTTTTGCGCCGCGCAGGAGATGAATACGAATCATATCCTTCAGGGAACAGGATACAAAAAAGTATTGCTGAATAAGGCGAAGTTGCTTCCCTGAGTCTTTTTCATCATTTGGGTACAACACTTTGGTTACCGTTTCAGAGGCTACTTTTTCATCGACAGCAGCAAAATAATCGCCTAAATTGAAGTCCTGGAAATCGAATGATTCTATGGCCTCTGCTTTCCATAATCGCATCATGATTGTTTTTTGATTTCCATAACCAACGATTGGCGTGTCGTATGGGATTCCTTTTATTTCGCGTGATGGTATCCATTTTACGTGGTACCTGTTCTGGTCGTCGAAATATCCTTCAGTGTAACCGCCAAGAAATATTTCCTGGCTAAGTTCAGGTTTGGCCAATTCCCATGGATTGCCATAACGAAGCCATTTGTCGGTGATTTCAACTTGCCAGCCGTTTTGTATTTCCTGGTCGAAAATGCCAAATTCATAACGGATTCCATATCCAACTGAATTGATTCCAAGCGTGGCAAGCGAATCGAGGTAGCACGATGCCAAGCGGCCCAAACCGCCATTTCCCAATCCGGGCTCCTCTTCCTGATCCAGTAAATCATCCAAATCGATATTAAATTGCTTCATCGCTTTCCGGGTTTCATCCATCATTCTCAGGCAAACCAGGTTGTTGCCCAGGTGCGGACCGGGAAGAAATTCGGCAGAGAGATAACTTATAATTTTATAATTTCTATCTGATTTCGAATCGATAAAACCCTGAAGTTCATTAAACCAGGAGGCAAAAATCCGATCCCTGACTGTATAAGATAAAGCCAGGTAAAGGTCATTTCTGCTGGCATTTACGAGGGTACTCCCCTGCATGTAATGCAGATTATCGAGAAATGCACGGGCAATGGTTATTTCGTCTGTTCCTATACGTAATTCATTGCTATAGCCAGTTTTATTCAATTTTGTATCCATACAAATCCTTTTAAATGTGATAACTAAATTACCTATATTTTCTGAATGGCAGATGAATTCCGTATTAAAAAAAATCCGTGATTCCAAATTAAATCGAAATCACGGTTTTTTATTCTTGTTTGAATTCCTCACGATTTCCCTCATCTTTATAAAATCTTTATATCATAGATCCCAATCTTAATAATCTATTTATAAAATAACGATCAATTTTACCCCGTCATTTAAAGACATAAAATGGGCAGGATTTTTAATCTGAGTGTTGACTTTCCGGTTGTTGGCAAGAGTTTATTTATTTTAGGTGGTGCTTTGTTTGCCAATGCATTAATTGCAATTCTGTTTTCGGAACCTGTAAAACCTTTCTTAATTTCTGGGTTAGCAGCTTTTGCTTTTGGATTTTTTCTTTACATGTTAAGAATTAATGGTAAGGAAAGCGATTCGATGACTAAAAAAGATGCCAGCCTGGTTGTTTCCTTCTCATGGATATTCTTCTCGTTAATTGGCTCTTTACCCTATATTATTTCAAATTCAATTCCAGGTTTTATAAATGCCCTTTTCGAATCGGTTTCAGGTTTTACAACTACAGGAGCTTCCATTTTAACTGATATTGAAATTCTTCCGAAATCGATTTTATTTTGGAGAAGCTTAACCCACTGGATTGGTGGGATTGGAATAATTGTGCTGGTAATTGTGATAATGCCCACACTTCAAATGGGAAGTTACAGCTTATTTACGCTTGAATCATCAGTTCAGGAAAAAATACAACCTAAAATAAAAGCAGTGGGTCACAGGTTATTTCTGATTTATATTCTTTTGACACTGACTGAAATTGTTTTTTTACTGGCAGGCGGAATGAACCTTTTCGAAAGTGTTTGCCACTCTTTTGGAACTGTTGCAACCGGCGGTTTTTCCCCGAAAAACACAAGTATTGCCGGATATTCTCCATATATCCAGTATGTTATTGCAGTTTTTATGTTACTGGCCGGAGTAAATTTTGTATTACATTATTATCTGTTTAAGCGTGATTTCAGAAAAATAAAGGAAAACGAAGAATTAAGATTCTATCTTACTGTTGTATTTTTTATTGGTTTAATTTTAACATTTTCGTTGTACTTTACAATGGATAAAACTTTTGAAGAATCATTCAGAGAGTCTTTTTTCCAGCTCATTTCAATTATAACCTGCACCGGATTCGCCTCAGCTGATTACCTTTTGTGGCCATCTTTTGCATGGATGATAATTTTTCTTGCCATGTTTCTTGGTGGAAGCACTGGTTCAACGGCGGGAGGTATAAAAATGGCAAGGCACCTTGTTCTTTTTAAAAATATAAAACGGTTCTTTCAGCAGCTTCAATCGCCACATGCAATTATAAACATGAAGTTGAATAATAAATTGGTAAGTGACGAAAATAACAGAACGATACTTACTTTCATGGTATTGTATTTTATAATATTTGCCTTTAGCAGCATACTTCTTGTTTCATTCGGAATCGATGGACCGTCGGCCAGCAGCGCAGTTGCAACCTGTATGGCGGGTATTGGTCCGGGAATCGGTACAGTCGGTCCTGTTAGTAATTTCGCACATTTGCCTGATGTGGCAAAAATTGTCCTTTCATTTCTCATGATTTTGGGAAGACTGGAAATTTACACGCTGCTTGTTTTATTTTCACCCAATTTCTGGAGGTCTTAAATATGATTATTAAAATTGAAAGTTTACATGTAGCTTTGTTTAAAGATTTTCTAATCAGGCAAAAGATGATTTTAATAATGCAACCATATTACCGGCATATTTTTAAAACAGGTATTATACCATACCTGATTTCTGTTTTCTTTATTACCACGGTTGCTTTGCTTTGTTATCCACTGGCAGATAAGGAGAGTTACCATCTGGTTTCCTATATTTTACTGTTTGTGGTATTTTTAATGGCCACTTTTATGCGGATTGGGCCGGTACTGCTTGCAGCGGCATTAAGTTCATTAATCTGGAATTTTTATTTTATTCCTCCCCACAAAACACTTCATATCGAAAAGCCGGAGGATTTACTCATGTTTGCATTGTTTTTCAGCATTGCATTGCTTAATGGGGTGTTAACTACGCAGGTACGTCGGCAGGAAGAACAAACCAGGGAACGTGAGGAACGCACAAACGCGCTGTTTCAGCTTACAAAGGAACTTTCGAAAGCCGGAAGTATCGACGAAGTGCTTGCCATATCAATACAGGAAATTAAAAATCATTTTTCTGTAAATGCTTTCTTTATTCTGCAGGACGGGAACAATATTCTCTATTCAACCGGACGTTTGCAAAAAGAAAAAAACCTCAACGCAAATGAATATGAAATTGGGGAATGGAGTTTTAAAAACGCACATGAAGCAGGAGCATTCACCGATAAAATGAACACGGCAGAATTTACTTTTTATCCGTTACCCGGAACAAAACTGGTACCGGGTGTTTTGGCTGTAAAACTGAACAAAAAATTTCCGGAAGAGAAAAAAACCTTTTGGCTCACTTTTATAACACAGATTTCAAATGCACTGGAAAGAGAGTTCCTGGCTGAAATTGCAACCAAAGCCCGTTTTCTTGACGAATCAGATCGGCTGTATAAAACATTGTTTAGTTCAATCTCTCACGAATTCAGAATTCCGGTTGCCACAATTATGGGTGCATCAGAAACTTTGCTGAATTCCTCGCATCCATTAAATATTCAATCTGCTTTGTTTAGCGAAATATTGTCAGCATCACTTCGGCTAAACCGTCTTATTGAAAATCTGCTTAACATGTCGCGGCTCGAAAGCGGTCTTCTTTCCGTAAGGCCCGACTGGTGCGATATTAACGACTTGTTCAATAAAGTAGCAGAAGATTTAAAAGATGAATTAAAGCCTTTCAGTTTGCAGGTTTCAATTCCTGACAACATGCCACTGGTTAAAATTGATTTTGGATTGATGGAACAGGTGCTGTACAATTTGTTGTTTAATTCAACTCAATTTGCTCCTGTAGCATCGGAAATAAAATTGAACTCAACTTATGAAAATGGCGAACTGATTATAACCGTATGTGATAAAGGTCCTGGTTTTCCTGACAGCGAGTTAAAGAATGTTTTTACAAAATTTTTTCGGGTCGATGGCAGAAAAACGGGTGGACTCGGATTGGGACTGTCGATTGTTAAAGGTTTTGTAGTAGCTCACAATGGAAAAATAACAGTCGAAAATATGGCAGGTGGTGGTTCTGTGTTTACCATAAAAATACCTTCAGAAAATCCCGAAATCAGTAACTTGTTGCTTGAGAATGAATGAAAACGAAACTATATTGATTATTGATGATGAATTACAAATCCGACGGTTGCTCGAAATAACACTCTCTGCAAACGGGTACAAAATAATTCAGTCAGCAAACGGTAAAGAAGGACTTGTTGATGCAGCCACATTTCATCCGTCATTAATCATTCTCGACCTTGGCTTACCTGATATCGACGGTCACGAAATATTGAAAAAACTCAGGGAGTGGTATTCAAAACCGGTAATTGTGCTTTCTGTTCGCGATGCGGAGAAGGATATAATCAGGGCACTTGACACTGGCGCGAATGATTATCTGACAAAACCCTTCCGCAGCGGCGAACTTCTTGCCCGTATTCGTGCAGCTTTGCGCTCGGTCACCGAAAAAAGCGAAAGCAATATTCTTGAAATTGGCTCTCTTTCAATTGATATGGCAAATCATCTTGCAAAAAAGAATGATGAAATTCTTAAGTTGACTACTACCGAGTTTTCGCTTTTAAGTCTTCTTGCAAAAAATCAGGGCAGGGTTTTAACACATCATTACATCCTTAAAGAAATCTGGGGATTTGGGTACCAGGAACAAACACAGTATTTGCGTGTATTTATTGCACAACTTCGCAAAAAAATTGAGGATGATCCCTCAAAACCTGCAATTATAATCACAGTTTCGGGCATTGGTTACAGGTTCGAGAACTAAAGGTTTGACACTATTTCCGTTTCATAGGGCATTAATATTGAAAGTTGCCCGTTTTATTAAATTCTAAATTTTTAAAAGTAAAATTACTATGTTGAGTTATTTCACGTAGAATAAGAATATCTTTGCATCGCAAATTAAAAATTATTGATTAATGGACGAAGGCCCGTATCATAAGCGTAAATTAAGAGTACAAATCATCCTTTAGGAGGCTTTCCGAAAAAATGCCTCCTGATGGTATAAAACTGAGGAGGCATTATCATGCTAAAAATCTTTAAAAGTTTTGGTGGATATTTTGAAATCGACCACGCCGAAAAAAATTGCTGGATAAATGTGTTGCAACCTTCAGCAGACGAAGTCGTTCGTTTACAGGAGGAGTTTGGTATTCCGCAGGATATCATTCAGGATATTCTCGACGTTGATGAACGTCCCAGGGTTGAATTCGACGACGACTGGTCACTGGTCATTTTTCGAATTCCAATTTCGAATCCCAATAATGGTGTTCCTTACTTTACTGTGCCTCTCGGCATTTTTATGACCGAACATATTACGGTTACCTTGTGCTCATTTGAAAATGAAGTGCTGTTATTTGATCAACCTTCGCTGTATCGTGAAAAAGGTCAGAATTTAAACGATGTATTGAATTTCATTCTGAAACTGTTTTTACGTTCAGGCAACACTTACCTTCGGTATTTAAAGCATATTAACCAGCAAACTGCGTTGATTGAAGCCGATTTGGAAGCATCTATCAAAAACGAGGAGTTAAACAAACTGCTGAAAATGGAAAAATGCCTGGTTTATTTCATTACTTCGTTAAAAGCGAATGAAATAGTACTGGCAAAATTGCGAAACTCGAAACGCGCCACTTTAAGCGAGATTAATGAGGATTTGCTCGAAGACGCCTTTATCGAAAATAAACAGGCGCTTGATATGGCACAAATATATTCAGATATTCAGGCGGGGATGATGGACGCTTTTGCATCGGTGATTTCAAATAATCTGAACGTGGTGATGAAACAACTCACGTCCATTTCAATTATTTTGATGATTCCTACTTTGGTGGCAAGTTTATATGGAATGAATGTGCCCAACTCCATGGAAAACTGGAACTGGGCATTTCCTGCAGTATTAGGCATTTCTGGCGCTTTGTCTGCAATTGGTGTCATTTTATTCCGTAAGCGGAAGTGGTTTTAACAGTTTCATTCTGATTTTTAATGACTATCTATCGAATAAATCATTCTGAATGAATGTTCGAGTGTTGGCAGAATTTCGCTCATATATTCGGATATGGCTTTGGTGCTGCCGGGAAGGCAGTAAACCAGCGTATTTCCGATGGTTCCGGCCACGCTGCGGCTGATTACGGCGTTGGGATTTTGCATCCCGTATTTTACGCGCACAAGCTCCATAATTCCCGTTATCTCTTTATCGAGCATGGTCTTGATAATGTCAGGTGAAATATCGCGCGGTCCAATTCCGGTTCCTCCGGTGGTTACAATAATGTCTGTGTCTTTTCTCACAGCTTCTTCTATTTCTTCACGGAGGAGCTGTCCGTCATCAGGAAGGATAGTGTTTTCAATTGAAAAATGACGATTTGCCGAAGTAAAATGGATTGTCATTAAATCGCGAATCATCGGGCCACTTCGGTCTTCGTAAATACCTTTTGAAGCACGGTCGCTGAGCGTGATGATTTGCACTTTGATTATCCTGGGAATATAATCGAGAACTGTGCCCGGTTTTAGTTCCCCGGCTTTGAGTACCCTGCAGAAAATACCTTCGAGTGGCATGATACAATTGCCGATTTGCTTGCCGATGGCGCAGGTGTTGTGGCACTTTTTGCCAATCTGGGTAACTTCAAGTTCCACATCGCTGTTCACAAAACGGTCGAACGGCGCGGTTTTGTGAAGTTCAATTCCTTTTGTGGTTATGTTTTCAGCAAAAGTTCCGGGATGAAACGTGGCTCCGGCTTTCATTTCTGCCTGCAAAATGCTTTCGGATGCCAGCAGGCTTACCTGTCGGTGCCAGTCACCGGCATGAGCATCGCCCGCAATTCCTGTTGAATTTAAAACAATGCTTTCAACAGGGTGTTTTATGATCCCTTTTTTATCCGAAATATTTACCGATACGATTTCAATCTGCTTCATAAACTTTACAATTTTTCTTTCGATTCGAGCAGGATATCTTTTATCACCATGTTTTTATCCACTGCCTTGCACATGTCGTAAATGGTAAGCAGGGCAATGCTTACTGCCGTTAACGCTTCCATTTCGACGCCGGTTTTTCCGGTGCATTTTACCATGCTTTCAATCCTGATCCCATCGTCCTTTAAATGGCCTTTTACTTTAGCTTTTGTAATCATCAGGTTGTGGCACAACGGAATCAATCGCGGCGTTTCTTTGGCTGCCTGGATTCCGGCAATTTCGGCAACGGTAATTACGTCGCCTTTTTTTACCAGATTTTCTTTTACCAACCTCACTGTTTCGGGCTGAAGTACGATAAATCCCGAAGCTTTTGCGATGCGCACCTGGTCGGGTTTTGCGCCTACGTCAACCATATTTGCTTTGCCCTGCGGGTCGATGTGCGATAATTCATTCATAATTTATCCTCCGATATTTGAAAATTCATGCGATTTTGTTCCGGTTCCCTCTTCCGGTTTAAACTGAACAGCCTGTTTAAATGCTTCCTCAATACCCAATTCCCGGATGCTGAACCTTAATTCTGAATGCAGACAGGGAACCAGAAAGCCATCAGCGGTTAAACGCAGCCGGTTGCATACTTCGCAAATCCCACCAATACCGCCTTCAACAGGATAAAACTCACCTTTTTCAAGGTTCATCTGCCTGATAAACCGGAGTTTTAAGCCTTTTCTGTCGCAAAATGCCCTCACTGCGGTTTCATCGTCTTCGTTTATTCCGGGTATTCTGACAAAATTTATTTTTACAGGGTGCAACCCCGCCTCCAGAGCGGCATCGATGCCTTTCAAAACATCGTCAACATTACCTGTTCTCGAAATCTCCCTGAATTTTTCAGGATTCAGCGTGTCGAGACTGATGTTTACCCGGCTCAATCCGGCATCTTTCAGCGCTTTTGCGTGTTGAGGCAGAAAAACCCCGTTGGTGGTCAGGCCGATATCTGCAATGCCATCAATATTTGCAAGCATTTTTACCAAAACTGCGATGTCTTTGCGCACCAGTGGTTCCCCACCGGTGAGACGGATTTTGGTCAATCCAAGCTGTGCGCCAACCCTGACAACGCCGGCTATTTCGTCGAAACTCAGGATATCTTCATGCTTTTTCAGTGGCACACCTTCAGCGGGCATACAGTAGGTGCACCTGAAATTGCAGCGGTCGGTCACCGAAATCCGCAGATAATTTATTCTCCGGTTAAAGCGGTCGAACATAAACCATTTCTCCTTTTTCAAATTCGTTTTTTCCCTGCGGCACTTCCATTAAGGCATTTGCAAAAGCAAGCGCGTTGATGTGTGCCGACCCATTAAACGGAATCAATTCTGCCATTCCGTCTGAATTAATGGCCACAGGCAACAGTTCGAGCCGATCAGCCTGTTTGCGATGGTATTCCAAAGCTAGTTCATTTTTAATCCGCAAAGGTTGGTAATTGGCGCCCATTAACTTGTAAATAATGGGTTTCACAATCATTTCAAACTGCACCATCGACGAAACCGGGTTTCCTGAGAGCCCGAAACAAAATTTATTTTCTCTTTGCGCGAAAGTCATCGGGTTTCCGGGTTTTATGCCGGTTGTATTCCAGAATATCCTGAAATTGTGTGCTTTCAGTATTTCCGGAATCAAATCGAAATCGCCATTTGAAGCGCCGCCGGTGAAAATCACATAATCATATTTGTCAAGGGCACCGGAAAATATTTGAGTCAGTTCCGACAAATCATCCCCGGCAATTCCAAGGTAACCGGCTTCAATATTGATTTTTTTCAGTTGAGTTAAAACCTGGCCGGCATTCGAATTTCTGATTTGTCCTGGCGCCGGTGTAATGTGCGGTTCAACCAGTTCCGATCCAGTAGCAATTACTGCAGCTTTTGGCAGGGCCGTAACTTTTATTTTCGAATAACCCGCACCCGCCAGCACCGCCATTTGCGAAACGTTTACAATTGTGCCTTTTGAAAGAAGTACTTCTCCTGTTTTATAATCTTCGCCCTGATGACAAATATTGGTTTTTGTTTCCGGGTTGGTGCAACGTATGCGATTTAAGGCCGTTTCTTTTGATTCTTCGATTTTAAAAACGCAATCTGCTCCGACAGGAACCATCGCCCCGGTCATGATTTTAGAACAGGTATTGGGTGCGATTTTGAACGAAGGAACTTTACCTGCATTGATAACTTCAAGAATTTCAAGTTCGTTTTGAATATCATCGAAACGGCACGCGTATCCATCCATGGCCGATTTATGAAAAGGAGGCATATCATTGTCAGCAAGAACATTTTCCTGAATTACCCGTCCAAAGGCATCTTTCAAATTGATTTCCTCCACTTCGAAAACGGAGGTTAACTGGCTGATTTGTTGTTCTATATCACTGAATTTGCTCATCGTTTACTATTTTAAAAAGAATTGATTGTTTTCAAACCCAATCTGGTCAAAATTAAAATTCAGAAATTGGCCATCGTTTTCAATAATTTGAGAGTTTTGCGCCTGTGTTTGGTTTTTAAGGTTCTGTTCATCTTTTTTCTTTAAAAAGAACGAAAGTCCTGCCCTGACTATTTTGCCAAGTCCTGCACTTTCGCAAATAACCGGGCCTTCCTGTAATAAAGGTTTTAAAAACTGAAATGCTTTTAAAAGGTTTTCAGGTTTGACCATCACAAATAAAACTTTTTCCGCCCCCGACTGCAAAAAAAGCGAACTGTCTTTATGTGTAATTGTGGTTTCGTTTATGACAATAAAATCTTCAGAATTAAACAATACGTCAGCATTTTCAGGTATTTCATGAAAGTGCGGTGAAATTTTTACAGCAGTTACCAGGTATTTTTCCGAAAAGTACTTAATGATTTGACAGGCAAAATAGGTTTTCCCAACATTCCGGCCATTCCCCGAAATAAGCAGAAAGTTTCCAAAAAAATTCTTTTCGATATTCTTTTGCCGGTTCATGGTTACAGGAAAATTAGTTTGATGCTAGCGAAAAAAAGAACCGATGAAAGCACTACTACCAGTGCTTTGCTTGTAGCCTTAGTGCTGCCAATGTAGGAACCTGCAATCCCACCCGTTATGGCGGCAACCAGCATAATTATGGTCTGGGGAGCCAGACTGAGGCTATTAACGGATTGCCCAAGAAGCCCTGACACTGAGTTGATAAGAATAAATGCTGCTGATACTGCAGCGGTTTGTTTCATATCTGCCCACATAAGTAAAATAATGATAGGGCTTAAAATTATACCCCCGCCAATACCAATTAGTCCGCTTAAAAAACCGAGTACTGCGCCAATTCCCATTGCCAAAGCATAGTTTATTGGTTTTATTACTTTGTCAGTGTTTTGCGGTTTGAAAAAAATACGCGCTACTGCAACAAGTAAAAAGAGGCCAAGAATTATTTTGTAGATTTTGGGATTTATCGAAAACATACCACCCAGAAAAGCAAAAGGCAGCGAGGTAACGATGAATGGCAAAAGTAATTTAAGTCTGAAATGACCGCCTCTGTAAAATGAGTAAAAAGCAATGGATGAAACAAAGATATTTAAAACCAAAGCTGTGGGACGCATAAAATCGGGCGGAAAGCTGAAAAGAGCCATCAGTGCAAGGTACCCGCTCGCACCGCCATGTCCAACCGAAGAATAAAGAACAGCCATTGAAAAAACAAGGGCGAAAAATAAAAAATCTGTCATCATTTCGCAGTAACTTTTTAATTACAAATATGGAAAGATGGCAGACCTGAATATTGTTTTGCCGGCTTCTTTCCAATTTATTCCGAACTCATTACAGAATAAGGGAGGACAAGCTGTTTCCGACTTATCCCGGGGCCGGTTTGCCACCTGAAACAGGGAAGGCAAAAAGGCTCGAAGCATTATTGAATTATGGCAATGAACCAGCGGCTAAAATAGTAAAAAAATGGATGCTGGAAACAGGATACTGGTTGTCAGGACACAAGACAATCAGAGGCAAGTATCAAGACTCAAAATCCATTGTTTTCTATCATTCATTTTTTCATTCTTGCATTCTCGCATTTATGCATTCATGCATTCCTGAATTCCCGCATTTCGAAATTTTCACTTAATATTGCACCGTTTTTTTAGCTGAAAAATTATGAAAGAGTTTTATACAATTGCCTTGCTTGCAATGTCGAACACATTTATGACATTTGCCTGGTACGGTCATTTGAAATTCAGGGAAATGAAGTGGTTTGAAACACTTCCATTGGTTGCAATTGTATTAATCAGTTGGGGGATTGCTCTTTTCGAGTACATGTTTCAGGTGCCGGCAAATCGCATAGGTTTTAAAGGAAACGGCGGTCCATTTACACTGGTCGAATTAAAAGTTATTCAGGAGGCAATCACACTCGTAATTTTTGTAACATTTTCGTTGCTGTTCTTTAAAAACGAAACGTTTCGGTTGAATCATCTTATTGGCTTCATTTTTTTGATATTGGCCGTTTATTTCATCTTTAAGAAATAGGATTTATTTCGGATAAAAAGGATTAATTTCGTGCACAAGTCATCAGCAAAAATGCATTGAATGTCATCCGAAGAAAACATCGATAAATATAAAAGCCGCATTCGGGAGCTTGAACAGCTATTGTCGGAATTGAAGTTTGAGCTAAAAGAAACGAAATCGCGTTTTGCAGAAGAACTTGAAAAACAAAAGTTTTACCAGTTAATTGCCGATTTTACTTTTGGCTGGGAACTCTGGCTCGATCCCGCTGGGGAAATTAAATACTGTTCGCCATCCTGTTTCGATTTAACCGGCTACACTTCCAATCAAATCATTGCTGCCGAAAGTATTACCGAACTGCTTATTTATCAAACCGACCGTGATAAATATGCTGAATTTTTAGTGCAATCGCTCGACCAGATGCTGGTAAATCAATCACTCGAATTCAGGATTCTTACCCGTACAAAACAATTGCGCTGGTGTATTATAAATGTACGTGGCGTGTACGATAAACAGGGAAAATACCTGGGAATCAGGGCCTCTATTCAGGATATTACACGGTTAAAACGCGCCATGGGACAAATCCAGGAAATGGAAGCCGTCAAAGAACTGGAGGACAGAACCCGGCAGAGACTGCAAAATCAATTGAGCGTTAAAGACAGGGAATTGGTTTCCTTTTTATTACAGCTTTCCCAAAAAAACGAACTGCTTTCAAAAGTAACCAACCAACTAAAAACCTTGAAATATGGGATTAACGATAAAACTCAAAAGCAGTTTCAGCAACTTTTAGAACTACTTGAAGTTAATGTAAACATACCACTTGACTGGCCGATGGTCGAAAGTCAGCTCGAAAAAATTCATCCCGGATTTTTTAACCGGCTTCAATTCAAACATCCCATTATTTCCGTGAAAGACAAAAAATTATGTGCCTTCCTGCGCCTAGGATTATCGAGCAAAGAAATCTCAGGACTCCAGAATATTACTTCAAAAAGTGTCGAAATTGCCCGTATCAGGTTGAAAAAGAAATTAAAACTACCTGAAAAAACACGTCTTGCAAATTACCTGATTCAACTCTGAAATTAGGTTTTTTATTCCTGTGAAAATTTTAATTGTTAGGTTTATTGTTTTGAATATGATAGATTATGTAGGAACTTATGAATAGTAATGTTATGTTTTGATTTTATTAAATAATGTTTTTGTAAGGTTTGTTGCTTGACTTGTATAACTCTTTTTCAATACATTTGAAATCAAAACAATTTGAAATATGAAGTCTCAAATCACCGACACAGGTTTTCGCAGTTTGTTAGATGAAGAAATAGGTCAGATGGTTCACCAGGGTTGCTCATCAACCGATTGGAACCTGGTAAAGGTATCTCAGGATTTTATTCCCGACAACATCGAAAACTGTAAATTCAGTGGCTACATCCGGCTGCACAGTTTTAACGGAACAGTGGACCTTGTTGGAGGAATTACTTTTAAAACTGGTATTTACAATGCATGGTTGCACAATTGCGAAATAGGCAAAAATGCCCTGATACACAATGTGCGAAGTTATATTGCCAATTATAAAATAGAGGAAGGAGTTGTAATTCATAACATTACAACACTGGCAGTTGATGGTGAAAGCACTTTTGGAAACGGCGTTTTGGTGGAAGCGATAAACGAGGGTGGTGGTCGCGATATTCCCATTTACGACTATTTGTCTGCACATGTGGCCTACATTATGTCGTTGTACCGTCACCGTCCAAAACTGGTTACCGTACTGAAAAACATGGTTTTCGATTATGCAAATTTCGTAAAAAGTAAACAAGGGGTAATTGGCGCCGGTTCAAAAATTCTTAATTGTAATACTGTTTTAAATGTTAAAACCGGGGCAGCCACAACCATCGACGGCGCTAAAAAACTTAAGAACGGTAGTATCAACAGTAACTTTGAAGCACCGGTTACAATAGGAGAAGGCGTGATAATGGAGAATTTTATTGTCAGCTCTGGAGCAAAAATTATGGATGCCACATTGGTTTCGAAATGTTTTATCGGACAGGGTTGCGTTCTCGATAAACACTATTCTGCCGAAAACTCACTATTTTTTGCGAATTGCCAGGGATTTCACGGCGAGGCATGTTCAGTTTTTGCCGGTCCTTATACGGTAACTCATCATAAATCAACGCTACTCATTGCCGGAATGTTTTCGTTTCTGAATGCAGGCAGTGGTTCGAACCAAAGCAACCACATGTATAAACTCGGGCCAATTCACCAGGGAATTATGGAACGTGGCGGCAAAACCACCAGTGATTCCTATTTGCTCTGGCCATCGCGAATCGGAGCTTTTACACTTGTTATGGGTCGCCATTACAAACACTGCGATACTACAGATTTCCCCTTTTCATATTTAATTGAAAGTAAAGACGAAAGTGTTCTGGTACCAGCTATCAATTTAAAAAGCATAGGTACCATCCGCGATACACAAAAATGGCCGGGCCGCGATAACCGAACCGACTCCAACCTGCTCGATTTTATTAATTTTAATTTGCTCAGTCCGTACACCATTCATAAAATGATGAATGGACGCCGAAAACTTCTGGCAATCCGGGAATCATCAGGTTCATCGGCAAGCAGTTACAGTTACGACAAAATGATAATTGACAGTCGCGCACTTGACCGTGGCATTGCTTTGTACGAAATGGCCATCTGGAAATTTCTCGGAAATTCAATTATTACAAGACTTCAAAATGGAAAATTCAAAAACGACGGTGACATTCAAAAAGCGCTTCAGCCCGATACGCCTTTGGGTAAGGGATACTGGGTCGATCTTTCCGGGTTGATTTGTCCGTATGAAGCACTCGATAAACTGCTTGGGTCGATCGAAAATGGCGAACTGACATCACTGGAAGAGGTGAATTCGGCGCTGGCAGTACTTCATAAAAACTATTACAATTACGAGTGGACATGGGCGGCCGACGCTTTTGCTGATTTTTATGGGAAAAGTATTACGGAATTTACCGCTTCCGATGTAATTGCAGTTGTTGAAAAATGGAAGAAAAGTGTGTTGGACATGGACAGATTTCTTTATGAAGATGCCCGAAAAGAATTTTCGATGAGTAAAATGATCGGGTTTGGTGTTGACGGAACAAACGGGGCACGTGAAGAAGATTTTATGCAGGTACGCGGCGAGTTTGTAAACAACCAGACCGTTGTTGCCATTTGCGAGCATATGGATAAAAAAGAAATGCTGGGCAATGAAATAATAGGATTAATGAACCAGGTGAAAGCGCAGGTGGAAATATTAAATTGAAAATAAGATGCTGGATACTGGTTGCTGGATACTGGTTGCTGGTTACTGGTTACTGGATGCAGGTCATTAGTCATTGGTCATTGGGAAAAATTGAAAATTGATTATTGAGTATTCGTTATTGGATAATTGTCAGTTACTGGTCATTGGTCACTTGTCATTAGTAATTAATCACTCGTTCTTTGTCTTGATACTTGATACTAAATACTTGATACTATAAACATTAAATTTTAAACTCTGAATCCGAAACTTTGAACTTTGAACTCGAAACATTAAACAATAATATATGTGTGGAATAATAGGTTACATCGGTAAAAAGGAAGCATTTCCAATTATCATAAAAGGTTTGAAATGGCTCGAATACCGCGGTTATGATTCGGCTGGTATTGCTTTGCTAAACGGTTCTTTGGAAGTATTTAAAAAGAAAGGAAAAGTAGTTGAGCTTGAAAATTTTGCGTTAAGCCTGAATAACGGTGGAACAATCGGAATTGGTCACACACGCTGGGCAACTCATGGTGAACCGAGCGACGTAAATGCTCATCCGCACAACTCGATGAATGGAATTTTTACCATTGTACACAACGGGATTATTGAGAATTATGCGAAAATAAAAACCGATTTGGTTAAACACGGATACAATTTCAGCAGCGAAACCGATACCGAAGTTCTTGCCAATCTGATAGAATATTTTTATAACCAGAGCGACGAAATCAATGCCGAAATGGCTGTTCAGCTTGCACTTTCGAAAGTGGTTGGGGCTTATGGAATTGCTGTTTTATGCAAGAATGAAAAAGATAAAATTGTAGTTGCCCGAAAGGGTAGCCCACTGGTGGTAGGTCTTGGAAATGGTGAATATTTTATTGCCAGCGATGCAGCGCCAATAGCGGAGTTTACAAGTCAGGTAGTATATTTAAATGATGAAGATATTGCCGTAATTAAAAAGGACAGTTTTACATTAAAAAATGTTCATAACACCCCGGTATCTCTTAAAATCAGTAACCTCGATTTGGAAATAGGCGAACTCGAAAAAGGAGATTATGAGCATTTTATGTTGAAAGAAATTCACGAGCAACCAAAAACTATCGAAGAAACTTTTCGAGGGCGTTTGCGTCCCGACCATTCCGAAATTGTATTGGGTGGGTTAATCAATATATTTCCAAAAATTCAGCAGGCCGAAAGAATCATAATCATTGGCTGTGGTACATCGTGGCATGCCGCTTTAATTGGCGAATATTTACTCGAGGAGTTTGCACAGATTCCGGTTGAGGTTGAATATGCATCCGAATTCAGGTACCGCAAACCCGTAATTGGCAAAAACGATGTCGTGATTCTAATCAGTCAAAGCGGCGAAACTGCCGATACACTCGCTGCGCTTCATCTTGCCAGGGAAAAAGGAGCAACGGTTTTGGGAATCTGCAATGTGGTTGGTTCAACACTTTCACGCGAAACCGATGCGGGAGTTTACACCCATGCCGGCATTGAAATTGGCGTGGCATCAACCAAAGCATTTACCGCGCAGGTTACAGTTCTGACAATGTTTGCCTTAAAACTTGCTATGGCCCGAAAAACCATCAGTACTGAAGATTACCGGATGCTGGTAAAAGAGTTGTCAGAAATTCCTGAAAAAGGGAGGTTAATACTCCAAAACAATGCGAAAATTAAATCGATTGCCGAAAAATACAAAGATGCCATAAACGCGCTTTACCTTGGCCGTGGTTATCTTTTCCCGGTTGCACTTGAAGGCGCATTGAAACTGAAGGAAATTTCATACATCCACGCCGAAGGTTATGCAGCAGGCGAAATGAAACACGGTCCGATTGCATTGGTTGATGATAATTTACCTGTAATAGTAGTTGCCCCACAAGACGATTACTACGAAAAAATTGTGAGCAACATTCAGGAAATAAAAGCCCGCAAAGGAAACGTGATTGCCATCGTTACAGAAGGTGACAAAGTGCTTCGCGAAATGGTGAACGACAGTATCGAAATTCCGGTTTCGCACCCGGCAATGGCGCCGCTTTTAGCAGTAATTCCGTTGCAGATGCTGGCTTACCACATCGCCGTTTTACGCGGTTGCAATGTTGACCAGCCCCGGAATCTGGCAAAATCGGTGACTGTGGAATAAAAGAAAGTCTTAAATATTTAAAAAATCCCGGATAATATTCATCAGTATCATCCGGGATTTATCCTAAAAAATCCTACCTTTTTTTCAATTATTTTTTCCCAATTAACGTAAAAGTATCTGAGGTTAAATAATTAATTCCTGTAGTAAATTTTGATCATCAATTCGATGAAAAAAGAAAAGATCAGGATATTGTTAATTCTAATGACCTCTCTAACTGCAATATTAATTGTATCGTTTACTTTAGGCAGAGAGTGGTACGAAGGCAAAAGCCAAAGCCTTTTATCTTTCGGATTGATTCATTTTTCAGGGTATCTTTTCTTTTTACTTATGCCTGTTGAGGTAGCCTACATTTATTATCTCACCTTTTTCAGCGATTTGGAGATGTTTGTTGTTGCATTGGCAACTGCCACTGTTGCCCAGTTAATCGATTATTTCATTGGTATTTCAGTCAGTACCACAATCATTAATAATTTGGTTGGTGAAAAAAGAATTTTAAAAGCTGAAAAGCACATCCTGAAATATGGTAATCTTACCATACTTCTTTTTAACCTTTTCCCACTGTCTTCATCGGTAATTGCCGTTTCTGCCGGAATATTGAAATACCCGTTTAAAGGATTTATTATTAATAGCACAGTAGGTTTAGTTATAAAATACGTTGTGTTGACTTTGATTTTTTAATTTCTGCTATAGAGATTATTTCCTTATTAAGGTTTTCTGTTTGAAAAAACGAAAACCAAACAGAAGAATTAAAAAATATATATTTGCCTCCTGAATTTTAAAACAGAATTTATGAAGGCTTATGTTTTTCCCGGACAGGGAGCACAGTACCCGGGAATGGGAAAAGATTTATATGAAAATTCGGCTGAAGCCAAAGCTTTGTTTGAAAAAGCGAATAAAATACTTGGGTTCGATATCACCAAAATTATGTTCGAAGGAACGGTTGACGATTTGAAAGAAACTAAAGTAACGCAACCTGCCATTTTTTTACATTCGGTTTTGCTGGCAAAAACGGTAAAAGATTTTGCTCCCGACATGGTTGCCGGCCACTCTCTGGGTGAGTTTTCGGCTTTGGTCGCGAGTGGCGCTTTAACTTTCGAAGATGGATTAAAGTTGGTGTATCAACGTGCGCTCGCCATGCAGAAAGCCTGCGAAGCGGAACCTTCGACCATGGCAGCAATTGTTGGTTTGGATGATAACATAGTTGAAGAAGTCTGTGCTTCAATAGACGAAGTGGTTGTGCCGGCCAATTACAACTGCCCAGGACAATTGGTGATTTCGGGTTCTTTTGCCGGAATCGACAAAGCCTGTGAATTGTTAACTGCAAAAGGAGCAAAACGTGCTTTGAAACTGGTTGTTGGAGGTGCTTTTCATTCTCCGCTGATGGAACCAGCCCGCGAAGAACTGGCTGCTGCCATCAAATCGACTGTATTTAATAAACCTGTTTGTCCGGTTTATCAGAACGTAAATGCACTGCCAACCTCCGATCCTGACGTTATCAAACAAAACCTGATTGCACAATTAACAGCGCCTGTAAAATGGACTCAAACCGTGCAGAATATGATTGCAGATGGCGCCACTTCTTTCAAGGAAATTGGTCCCGGAACTGTATTACAGGGACTGGTTAAAAAGGTGGACAGAAATATGGTTACTTCAGGAGTGAATAGTTTTCAGGGATAAAAATAAAACTGAATCATAAAAAATCCCGGTTGAAAAACCGGGATTTTTTATGTTAAAGTTCTTTTTCCTCCCCTGCGGGGAGGTCAGGAGGGGCTTTTTACTCAATTTCCTTATTCTGCAACATGCGGTAAATGGTTGATTTGCCAACTCCGAGCTTTGTAGCAACCAATCTTACATTGTGGTTGTATTTGTTCAGAAAATGTTTTATGATTTCCTGATTGTATTCTTCGATTGTTTTTTCTGTGGCTAAAAGGTTTTGAACATTATTGTCGATATTCATATTCAAATGGGTGGCTTTAATAACGTTACGGTTGGTCATCACACAAGCCAGTTCCATCACAGCTTTTAATTCCCTTATATTTCCCGGAAAGTGATAGGAGAGGAGCATTTTTTTAGCCTCATCCGAAATCTCTTTTGGTTCCATTTCGTTTTCACGGCAAAACTCGTCAACAAAATATTTGGCAAGTAAAATAATATCGTTTCCACGATCACGCAGTGGTGGCAATTCAATGGGAAGACCAAGCAAACGGTAATACAAGTCTTTTCTGAATTTTCCTTCCGAAATCAGGTTGGCCAGGTTTTTATGAGTAGCGGTAATTATTCTGACATCCAAAGGAATTGTTTCAGAACCACCAAGCCGCACCAGTTCTCTTTCCTGCAATACACGCAGCAATTTGGCCTGAAGTCCAAAATCAAGGTCGGCTATTTCATCCAGAAAAAGCGTGCCGCCGTTCGCCTGCTCAAATTTTCCTATTTTCCTTGAATCGGCTCCCGTGAATGCGCCCTTTTCGTGACCAAAAAGTTCACTTTCCAAAAGTCCTTCAGGAATCGCGGAAACATTAACCGCAATGAAAGGTTTGTTGCTTCGTTTCGAATTATAATGAATTCCTTTGGCAACCAGTTCCTTTCCTGTTCCTGTTGCACCCGAGATTGATACTGAAATCTGAGTTTGAACTGCTTTGTCCATCAGTTCAAAAACATGATCGATCTCACGACTGTTTCCTTTAATCAGATTTCTGAAATTGAATTTTTCTTTAACAGCATCTTTTAACAACAGGTTTTCTGTTCGCAGTTGATCCCGTTCCCGGATATTTTTAATGATATTGCTAAGTTTTTCGCGGGTATCAGGCGCTTTCATAATATAATCATACGCGCCGCTTTTCATCAGATCAATAGCCGTGGTAATATTTTCCTGTGCCGAAATAATAATAACATTGGTGCCCGGCATTCTTCTTTGAATCTTTTTTAACACGTCAAAACCGGTCATATCCGGCAAAGTGTAATCCAGTGTCACAACATCGGGTTTTTCGTCGAGACTTGCTAAAAAGTCGCGCCCGTTGTGAAATACTTTTACATGGTAACCATCGTCAGTTAGCTGTTTTTTAAGTATTTGAGCGTAGAGCGTATTGTCCTCTACGACAAAAATTTTGTACTGTGGATTTAATTTGGAGTTGGCCATTTTTATACTTTTGGTTTTAAGCTACTAAGTTAAAATATATAAACATCTTTTTGCAAAACTTTACGCTGAATAAAACAGATTTTTGCATATAATGTTTTTTACAAAAATAAAAAATATGGTAATCATGCTTTAATAATTATTTGATGTGGTTTTTCTTTTTCAAAATGTTCAGACAAATGAAATCAATAAGTATTGTGGTTATTACTTTTTTGATTAAATGTGTATGTATTTAATCTGTGTCCGGGATTAAATATTAATTTTATAAATTCTAAAAAAAAATCAATTTTAATGAAATATAAAGCATTTCACAAGTTATCATACGGATTGTATATCATTGCTACTGAATTGAATGGCAAAAAGTTTGGTTATGTTGGCAATACTGCTTTTCAGGTAACATCAGAACCGGCACAGATTGTTATCAGCAGTCATAAAAATAATTTTACTACAGCTAAGATTCTGGAGAGTAAAAAATTCTCCATTTCAGTATTAAAAAAGGAAGTAAATACTTCGTTAATAGGAGAATTCGGCTTCATGTCAGGCGCCGATATCGATAAATTCAGGAACCATGACACAATTACTGCAGTTACAGGTGCACCGATAATATTAGATTCATCGGTAGCCTGGTTTGATTGCAAAGTTCTGAATTCGATTGATGTTGGTTCGCATATTTTAATTCTTGGTGAAGTTCTCGACAGCGATGTGCTTTCGGCAGAAGAACCTTTAACGTACGAATATTACCGTGAGAAATACAAAATGCTGGCACCGAAAAATGCCCCAACTTATGTTGAAAAAGAAAAACTTGAAAAAGAAAAAGAGCCGGAATCTGTTACAAAACCTGAGCCTGTAATTGAGACTAAACACGAGAAGGTAAAAGGAGATTTAAGTACTTACACCTGTAATATTTGCGGTTTTCAGTATGACCCTGAAGAAGGTGATCCCGCACTTGGAATCCCTCCCGGAACGCCTTTTGAGGATTTACCGGAAGATTACAGATGCCCCATTTGTAATGCAGCTAAAGATTATTTCAGTAGAAATGAATAGTTTAAAAATTGGGGAGATTTAATTTTTCACCTTTTTAAGTTACAAACTTCTGTAAGTATTATCGCAGTGTGGTTTATTTACTGATTGTTTACATTACTTTTCCTCATCCACTTTTTGGGCATCCCCTGCAACCAAATCACGTATTTCGATGGGAGAGAGTTCCACTTTACCTGTAACCAGATCGGGGCGGTTGTAATTAGCCTGCAACAGGTCGTAAATTTCGGGATCTTCCTGTGGCAGCAAAAACGGAGGGTGTGCGGTTCCTGTACTGTCTATAAATGCAATGTACGGACGGGTCAAAACCCCGTCGGTTCGTTTGCTGCTGAAAACCAGCCACCTGCCGTTCGACGACCATGAAGAGTGGCTTTCGGCGGTGTTACTGTTTAATTCCATTTTTTTATATTCCCGTGTTTCGAGGTTGATGAGGTACAGATCACTTTTCTGATGGAAAATAGTAAAATAGCCAAAATCCGATATGGCACAAACCATAAATTTCCCATCGGGCGAGGCGGCAGGCATCGAAATGCTCATTCCCAGCGAGTCTGCATTAAGTATCATTTCTGCTTCTCCCCAGTTATCAGTTTCTGTGTCGTATGCAATTCGCATCAGGCTGTAGCGGCTGTGAAGCAGGCTTTCCGTATCACCTTTTTTTGCTTCGGGGGCGCTGGTAAAATAAAGGTATTTCCCATCAGCCGACCACTCCGGCATACTTTCGCGCCGGTCGGTTGAAATTTCGGGCGAGGTGGAAGTGGTGTTGTTTTCGGTGTCGTAAACAAACAGTCCCGAAGCTTTGTCGGCCACATCCACAGGTTTGTTTAGACGTGTTGTCAGGTGTGGACTGATTTTTCCTGTGGAAAAAGCAATGTGTTTTCCATCGGGATGCCAGGCAGGATAAATTCCGGCAGACATGGTTTCATCTGTTTTTGTATCAATTTTTGTGAGTTTGCCGTTGTTCCAGATAATCGTGCCTGGATGTATGATGCGGAAATGCATGGCCATTTTTGACGGATTGTTTTTCGAAAAGGTGTGGCAGTTCATACAACCATTATCTGTGCTGTTGTTTTCGATGATTGGAATTTCATCGAAGTTGGTGAGGTCGCGTTGATAAATACCCATTTTGTCCCACTTTAAATAGGTAGCATGTACCAGCCGATACACCAAAACTGGGTCGATCGGGTGTTCTGAAATGTGAAATCTAATTTGGTTATATCGATTCCACTGCCCATCTGTAAATGCATAAATATCAATGGTTAATAGTTTG
This sequence comes from Draconibacterium sp., assembly GCA_035467235.1. GTDB lineage: Bacteria > Bacteroidota > Bacteroidia > Bacteroidales > Prolixibacteraceae > Draconibacterium. The sequence goes on from DATITY010000008.1 coordinate 30,577, forward strand.
TCAGTGTTAATATTCAACAATTTTTTCCATTTACGAACTGGGATTTTTATTTTGGGCGATCGTTGGTTCATTATGATTGGGTCTCCGGTTTCACCGGTAATTTCAACCCTGAATTTTAAACCGGATTCTTTAATGATAAAATTAAGAGGTGCGATGTTGGGTGGAATTGTCAAATCGTAATATTCAGGGAAAATGGAAGCAGTTCTGTTGGTTTCTATCTCCTGCTGATGGTTGCCGGTACAACGGGTAAGCACCACCGCAACTATCATCAGCATGAAAAGTGACAAATAGTTTTTCATGTGCGCAAACACTTTTTTATATGGAGGGGTAGTCATCTTCATTGTCAATAATTTCGGGTTCAATGATATTTGGATAAACAAACTGCAGGAAGTACAGGTAGGTTTTTCCATATTCGGCGTAAAGGGCATTTCTGGCCATCCGGGTTTTCCCCCTGTATTGTTCCAGTTTCTGAATAAAACTATTGTATCGTTTCTCTGTTTCAGCACTGACTTTGATATCTGCCGGCAAGGGCTGGCCGGTTCGGGCAGCTTGCACTAAAAGAGCTTCTTCATAAACAGCCGGTATTTTTTCGAAATATTTTCCGCAGTCATTAAATAGCACTGTAAATTTCTCAGGTTGATTGCCAAGCAGGTAATACAACATCAGAAATTCGTAAGCTTTTTTGTTACTGCCGTTTGCTTCGAGCAGTTCACGGAAACGCCCTTCAATTGACGTGTTTAGTTCTCGTTCAGCTGGAATGAAACTTCTTTTTTCCATTAACTCAGAATTGGATGCAATCAGTGAAGTGTCAGAAATATAAGGCCTGAATTCTTTTACGAATTGTAGTCCGATCAATCCTTTCTCCAATGTATTCAGCGTGCGTTCAGCAGCTTTGTATTCGCCGGTAACAAGATGAATTTTTACCAGGTTCTGCATCGCCCGGATGCTGTGCGGGTAAAATACCAGCGATTCGTACGTCCAGTGTCTTGCTTCGCTGATAAAACCCAAATCGTAATAAAAATCAGAAGCAATAAATGAAAGTTCAGAGGCAAATTCAACATCAGGATAGAGTGCTTCTGTTCCTTTTATCTGAAAAAAACCAAAAAAGTTTTCAGTGATTTTATCCGTTTTACTTATCACCAGATTGTAATTAAGGTTGGCCGAAAAACTGTAAGCTTTCAGCGTTGCTGCTGCTTTTGCTGTTTCTTCGGCCTGGTTGTGGTAGCAGTAAAAATCGGCTTCCACAATTTTTTTTGCATCGGAACTGAATGTTTCATAATGACTGTGAAATGCAACCGCAAAAACAACAAAAAAGGCCAGTGTTGTTTCTGATATCAACCTACCTGATTTTGGGTGGAGGTTAATTTTTCTGTTTTGAAGAAATGCAATAACATTTGCAACTGCGAGTATGATAGGTACGGAAACAAGATAAAAAATGAAAATTCCAGATGGTTCGTAACTCCTGAACCACACTTTGACCGGATAAAACCACAAATACTGGTTTTTAAGAGAAACGGCAAAAAGAAAATTGGATGCCAGTAATGGAATCAGAAAAGCAAAGGCGGCAATATAAATCGAATATGCCGCTTGTGCCCACCGTTTCAGCGACGGCGAAATAAAAAGCGCCGATATAGAAAACAATATCAGATACCCGCTTCCGGCAAAATAGTAAATGGCAATTGCACCAATAGTGTAAATTAAAAGGATGGAGATTAAACCTTTGCCAATTTTTGTAATCAACACCAAAACTGAAAGCAAAAAAGCGATTGAAATAACCACAGAAAAGGGAAAGTTGTAATTATTAGCCAATTCAATCGTCAGAATTGTCGGAATCAATGCCCAAATCCGGTTCAAACCGCTTTTGAAAACTGATTGCATTAACAGGTAAGTCAGCCATCCGATGAGAATGGCAATTGCATAGAAAACGACAGGTCCGGCAAATTTGAAATAAAACGATTGCATCATCAGGTTTGCCGTTAATTCCGCGGCACCACCGGGATATCTTAAGAAGGGACGAAAAAATTCGGTGTTGACAATAAAAGTTGGTTGTACATGATGAAAAATAAGCTCGGGTTCAATGATAAAAACAATGTACAAAAATGAAAGAATCAGGTAGCCTGCCGGTATTCCCCAGTAAATAATTTTTGATAAAGTTTTGTTCATTGATTTAAATTCTCATCCGGTCAATCAGAAATTAAAATAAAGATTTGGCAGGGTCCGGTTTTGCATCGAGTAGCTCAGGATTTTTTGCAATTTGTTTTATAAACCTGAAAAGCGACCCTCCGTGCGATCCGTCAACAACGCGGTGGTCGAGTGTTGATGCCATCAGCATCACTCTTCTTATCACAATTTCATCGTTTACTACCACGGGCTTTTTATTGATGGAACCCAAAACAAAGACAAACGAGATATTCGATGAAGGCAGGAGCGATGCAAACCCTGTGTCAAGTCCCAAAGTTCCTATGTTTGAAACCATAAATGACCCGAAACTATTTGAATCCAATCCGATTCCTGGTACTGATATTCCCCAGTTAATGGTTATAATTTTATAAATTTTAAACAGCCAGTTTCTAAAAGGCCAGGGCAGCTTTGCCAGCAACGATTTCGACTGCATGGCATCATTTTCGTTTCCTTTTCGTGAATTTGCAATGTTTTTTCCTATCTCTTCAGAAATCTCAGCAGTGGTAAGCTGGTCGGCATTTTCAACCTTAACCGAACCCATTTGGCCTCCCGGTAACAAAACGCTAACTGTGGCATCAACCTGTTTGCGCTGCATAATCTTACCCCGTTTTACATAAGTATTCAATGCCGGAACTTCCTGTCTGATGGCACGACCAATAATTAAAGTGATAAGGTAAGTTAGCGTGGTTTTAATACCTTCTTTTCGTTTTTGGGCAACATATTTTTCGAGTTCGGTTACGTCGAGTTCAACAATACCAAATATTTTTGAATCGGTGGGTTTCTTGTAAATGGTGGACGCCACTTTGCGCCAGTTGGTATTGTAATTGATTGTTTCAGCCATGTTTATTCAATTTTATTGTCAATTTTACGAATCGATTTTTATTTTGATTCCTCAGAATCCATCGAAATATACATTGCAAAAGAAATTTATTTTTCCGGATAAACAGTATTTGAAAATAACATAAACTTTTTTTGATTAGTCACTTACTTAAAAAACTGAAGTGCGACTACTTTCGGGTAATCGCACTTCTGTATTTTAAAGTTGTTATGCTTCAGGAAGTTTCCATGGAGCCCTGAAGTTTCGCATCAGCATTTTGCTTGCTGCCGCGTTGTTAATTATCACTTCCTTATCCGGATCCCATTTAATGGTTTCTTTTGTTGTCATAGCAATTTCGCCAAGCAACCCAACCGAAATCGAGCGATGAGCAACTTCGACCGGAGTAATGGTTTCTTTCCTGCTTCCAATACATTCGATAAAATTCTTTATATGGTCGTCGCTTTTATACAGCGCTTTTTTATTGGCTCCCAGTTCTTTGGTGAGCAGGTTGTCTTTCGATGCAGTAAGTTTATCGCCTCTGTCAACATGAATCCAACCTTCATCGCCATACCACGTAACGCCCATTCCGTGTGGCAAGCGGGCCGAATTGGCAACCCTCATTTCAACACCTGATTTGTATTTGCAATTGAAATCGTATTCAAGTGGCACATTGTACAATTCAGTTTTGGCCGGATAAACACCTTCCCCTTTTACTTCGATTGGGCCGGTGCGGTCGAGGCCAAGTCCCCACTGTGCAATATCAATATGGTGACCTGCCCAGTCTGTTAACTGACCGCCCGAGTAATCGAGAATCCAGCGCCAGTTCCAGTGGCAAATTCCGCGGTATTCAACTTTTGGTGCCGAACCCAGCCAAAAATCCCAGTCCAGCTCTTCCGGAACAGGTCTCACGGGCGGCATCCCAACCAATTTTGGGGCGTTTGGCAAACCAACTTCAACCCGTGTAATTTTTCCAACACGGCCATTATAAACCAGTTCAGCTGCTTTGTGAAAATGTGCCTGCGAGCGCTGCCAGCTTCCGGTTTGCCAGATGATATTGTTTTTCTTAACTGCCTTAACAATTTGTTGTCCCTCGCCAATGGTGCGTGCCAGCGGTTTTTCACCGTAAATATCCAGCTTTTTATTGGCAGCAGCAATGTATGTGAAACTGTGCCAGTGGTCGGGTACCGATATGCAAACTGCATCCAGTTTTTCCTTTTCCAAAAACTCCCTGTAATCCTTGTGTTTACGACAATCGGTGTTGCCATATTTCTGATTGATAACGGTTTGTCCGTTAATCAGGTGTTTTGCATCCAAATCGCAAACCGCCACAAACTGCACTTCTTTGAAGTCAAGGAAATCTTTTAAGTTGCCAGTTCCCTGCGAACCAACTCCAATTGAACCCATTACAATCCGGTCGCTGGCAGCGGTAAATCCATTTTTTCCCAATGCTGATGCCGGAATAATGCTTGGTAAAACAATAGTTCCAGCCACTGCTGAAAGTGAATTGCGAATGAAATTCCTGCGTGAACTTTCTTTTCTCATTTTTTTATTCTGTTTAATTGATAAATAGGTAAAAATTCAGGATTGCTAAACTACAAAAGATTGTCAATTGCTTCTGAATTTATTCTGACAAATACTTATGTTTTTTTGCTGATTATGGAAAGCACTGAAAATTAATGGATTTTTAGCTGATTCTTAAGGCAAAATTTAAAATGCGGGTTTCTTGTTTGAAACATTTTTACTTTCTTTAATCTTCTGAAGTTTGAACGAAATCAACCATTAGGAAATGAATTCGAGAGATAGAATTCTTGCAGCTTTGAGCCACCATGAACCTGACCGGATTCCATTTGACCTGGCAGGAACAACCTGGACCGGAATTACAAATACTGCTTACCAAAATCTCCGCAAACACCTTGGAATGCAATTGGAACCTCCGGTTTGGTCGGATGTAATCCAGCAAATTGTTATTCCTTCCAGCGTAATTCTGAACAGATTAGACGCGGATGTTCGTGGACTTTTTCCATTAACCAGCCACAACTGGGATGTTTATTCAAAATTGAAAGATTGTGATGGTTATTTTGAATATGTTGATGAATGGGGTTTTACCCATCATTTCCCAAAAAACAGCCACTGGTTTTCGTTGGTGAAACATCCGATGAGCGGGGTGAATTTTGAGAGTGAAGGATTGATCGAAAGCTATTTATGGCCGGATGCTGCAAATCAACAGCGCATTTTGGGATTACGCGAAAAGGCAATTCAATTCCGAAAGCAGGAAAAAATTGTTTTCATAAAAGGACTTTGTGCCGGTCTGTTTGAGATGCATCAACGGGTGCGCGGTGTTGAAAATGCCATGACTGATCCATTTCTGTTCCCAATAAATTCTGATAAACTGGTGGGAAAACTGGCCGATTTGAAAATCGAATTCTGGGATGCAGCGCTAAAAGAATTGGGCGATTTGGTTGATATTGTTGGTGAAGGCGATGATTACGGAACCCAGCAATCGCAATTAATTGACCCGGAACAGTTTCGGGAATATTACAAACCTCATTTTATCAAGGTATTGAAATTTATAAGAGAAAAGACACCGAATGTAAAACTCATGTTTCATTCGTGTGGAAACGTTCGTCCGATTATTCCTGATTTAATTGAAATGGGAGTTGATATTCTTAATCCGGTGCACATAACCGCTGCTGGAATGGAGCCGGTTCAATTGAAAAAGGATTTTGGAAATGATATCGTTTTTTGGGGCGGGGGAGTGGACACGCAGAAAGTTTTACCTTCGGGAAGTGTCGCTGAAGTAAAAGAAAGCGTAAAAAGAAACATTGAAGCGCTGGCTCCCGGTGGTGGGTTTGTTTTTAGTTCTGTCCACAATATTCAGGCAGAAGTTCCGCCTGAAAATATAATGGCAATGTTTGAGGCATTAAAGGAATTTGGAAACTATTAATATAAAGAATATGAAATGGTTAAGTGTGTTTATTTTGACAAATATGGTTGTTCTTTTTTTATTTGAAGGTTGCAATACTAAAACTAAAAACAGCAACCCTGTTATATCTTTTATTGAAAACGAGTCGGCTAAAAAAATTGATGTAATGGTTGATGGAAAGCCATTTACAACTTTTCAGTGGTCCGAAAATATTTGTAAACCAGTACTTTACCCGGTTTATGCTTCTTCGGGCACGGAAATTACACGAGGTTTTCCAATAAATCCAAAAGTTGGCGAACGTGCAGATCATCCTCACCAAATTGGCATGTGGTTTACCTATGGTAATGTAAACGGAAACGATTTTTGGGGAAATGGTTCGCAGGGATTGGGCACAAAAAATCCGAATGGTGGGGTAATTAGACATCTTCAAATTGAGAATTTAAAAGGAGGTGAGGGTTCCGGTAAATTCGTTTCTTCCGAAAGCTGGGTGGACACTGCAGGTATCGGGCTTTTAAAAGAACAAACCGAATATCATTTTATCGCCACCGGTAACACGAGGATAATCGACAGATTCACTACCTTAACTGCAGGCGAAAAAGATGTAGAAATGACCGACACAAAGGAAGGAATGTTTGGAATCCGGTTGGCAAGACAACTTGAATTACCCACGAATGGAATGGTGGAATTATACAATGCCGAAGGAACAATAACGAAAGTAAAAGATACACTGAACATTGGCATCAACGGAAATTATATCAGCAGCGAAGGAATTACCGGCGAAGCTGTTTGGGGGACCCGGGCCAAATGGATGAAACTGGACGGTAAAATCGGTGACGAACAATTATCGGTTGTGATTTGCGATCATCCTAAAAATCCAAATTATCCAACCTACTGGCATGCCCGCGGTTACGGGTTGTTTTCTGCCAATCCGCTGGGCGTTAAGGATTTTACCAAAGGAGCCGACAGCCTGAATTTCTCCATCTACGCAGGAAAATCAGCCACATTCAGATACAGGGTAATTATTGCCTCAGGAACTCATCTGACTGAACAGGAAATCAACGCTTTTTCAGAAGAATTTGCGTTGATCAAAGAATGAATCCTGTAAAATAAAATATCATGGAACGAAGAAAATTTATTGAAATGTCAACCAAAGGAACTGTTGCCGTTGCTGGTATGCCGGTTATTTTGCCCAATTCGAAATGGAAAGGAGCAAACGACCGGGTAAATGTTGCAGTCATCGGAATCCGCGGAATGGGACAATCGCACATTCAGGGTTACCAGGAACTGAAAAACGTGGAAGTAGCCGCCCTGTGCGATGTTGACGAAAATCTGTTTGCTGAAAGAGTAAAAAGGCATTTCACTGATAAAGGTCTGCGTGAACCTAAAATTTACAACGATATGCGCAGGCTTTTCGAAGATAAATCCATTGATGCAGTTTCTGTGGTTACTCCGAATCACTGGCATGCACTGGCCGGAATCTGGGCAATTCAGGCTGGAAAACACGCAAGTATTGAAAAGCCATCCTGCCATACCATTCATGAAGGTCAAATGTTGATTGAAGCTGCCAAAAAATATAAAGTGATTGTGCAGGACGGAGCGGAACAAAGAAGTAATCCATCGGCGCAATCGGCAGTTCAATTTATGCGCGATGGAAAATTGGGCGAAGTTTACATGGCAAAAGGAATCTGCTACAAATGGCGCGATTCAATCGGTAAATATCCCGACGGGTTAATGAATGAAAATGAAAAATACGCCAGTACCATCGACAGTAATTCGTGGATAGGGCCTTTCACAAAAGAATATATGGGTAAGGTGAATTACGATATGTGGCAGGGACCGGCGCCTGCAAAGCCTTTCAACCGCAACCGGTTTCACTACAACTGGCACTGGAACTGGGATTACGGAAACGGAGATATGGGAAACCAGGGAGTTCATGAAATGGATGTTGCCCGCTGGGGACTGGGTGTGAAAATCGCTTCTAAAGTTAGCGCTGTTGGTGGACACATGATGTTTGACGATGACCAGCAAACCCCTAATACACTGATGGCAATTTTTGAATTTCCCAATCCGGGAGGAGGTGGTGATAAAAAGAAAATACTGCAGTTCGAGGTGAGGCACTGGATGACCAATCCTGAAGAAAGCCTTGGTTCCAGGGAGAACCTGTCGAATACATACATGACAAGCTCTGCCAATATTGTCGGGAATATTTTTTACGGCTCAAAAGGATACATGCTGAAAGACGTTTCAGGTTGGCAAACCTACATGGGAAAAGAGCGCAAATCAGGCGAATCGGGAGTTGGCGAAGGTAATCATTATCAGAATTTTATCGATGTAATACGGGCAAACGACCCTGGAAAACTTACTGCACCAATCGAAGAAGGATTCTATTCATGCGCGTTAATTCACCTGGCTAACATTTCATACAGGTTAGGCCGGACTTTGCAAATTGATACTGACAAATTTCAGGTTATTAATGATGAGGAAGCAAACCGGATGTTTACCAAGGATTATAGGAAACCTTATCATCTGCCTGAAAAAGTTTAATAGAATCTTTCAATTCGCTATTTTGTAAAGGCCCATTTATTAATCACTTGCATTTGCGTAATTCCTAATTCCCAGAAATAAACAGATTTATAAGTGTTTTTCTCAAAATGATAATTATTTGACAATTAGAATTAATTAGAAAATCATATAAGTTACACAAATTTATCAGGTTGTTTTTTTGAATTCTTAGAAACAAATTTTGGTACATGTCTTGTTATAAATTGTGACAAAATATTTATAATGGAGACAGTAAGCAAGATAAAAACAGTAGAAACAAATTCAAGAATTAATTCAATTGGTAAATCAAATTACTCTTTCGAAGTAGTATTGATTGAGGATAATCACCTGCTAAATACGATACTTAGTAAAGCATTGGATTCAACTATAAATACAATTCATAACCTGAAAAAAATTCTTGTAAAATTTACAAGTTTTCAGAATGGAAGCGATTTTTTAAACTACTTGAAAAACAGAGAGTTTTGTGATTCAAAATTAATTGTATTCTCTGATTATTATCTTGAGGAGAACATGAATGGTGGCGTGATACTGAGAAATATTAAACAAAAGTGTATTGATTCCACTGTTATTATAATGTCGGATTCATCAAATAAGCAAATTCCGATTGACACGGTTAACATGGGTGCGCACTGTTTCCTTCAAAAAGACCATAAAACACCGGTTATCTGTTCAGAAATGTTATTTCAAATGGTAGATTGAAAAAACAAACAACGGAATTGGAAATATTATTCAAAACTGTGATATCATTCTGAAAAAATCCCGTTTCATACCAGGTGTTCATTTCATTCATTTTTGATGTCACCAGAAAAACCTAAAAGCTGTTTAAAAAATGTTTTAAAACAATTTTAGTGAAGCGCAAGGCTTTGCGGAGAAGTTTGTATTATTTCATTGAATGTGAATCGCTTGGATTTTGGTAAATATTGGTAATATTTGTCATTCTTTCGTAATTTTTGACTTAAAACCAATAAAAATGAAACGCAGGGATTTGATAAAATCTGCTTCAGCTATTGCAGCAGCACCATTTTTTTCTTCCTGGACAAACGGATTTTCTGATTCATCAAATAATCAAACTCAAGTTACAAGAAATGAAATTCGTCGTTTTGGTGACAACCGCGACTGGTTTTTCGAGCGGAGATACGGTATGTTTGTCCACTGGGGTTTGTATTCAATACCGGGATGGCACGAACAGCACCAGTGGCGTGGCAGAGAAGAGCGAAGCAAATATATAAAACTGGCCACTCAGTGGAATCCTAAAAAATTTAGCCCCGAACACTGGCTCGATTTAATGGAAGAAGCGGGCATGAAATACATCACCGTTACTACCAAACATCATGATGGTTTTTGTTTGTGGGATACAAAACAAACTACTTTCAATACCATGAACACACCTTACAAAAAGGATGTAATCGGAATGCTGGCCGATGCTTGTCACAAACGGCAAATTCCGCTTTGTTTTTACTATTCTATTGCCGACTGGAATCACCCGAATTATCCCAACGAAGGCCGGCACCACGAATTGCAGCCACAACCTCAGGATTCGCCCGACTGGGGAAAATACATGGAATTTTTGAAAGAACAGGTTCGCGAACTTTGTACCAATTATGGCGAAATTCATGGTTTCTGGTGGGATATGAATGTGCCTCAACATAAAGACACAACGATAAATGCAATGATTCGCCGGCTTCAACCTAAAGCAGTTATCAATAACCGGGGTTTCGATGAAGGCGATTTTGGAACACCTGAACGTGATTACGACAACGCGGCCAGCGGAGCCAAAGGTTTTGAACGATTAACCGAAGCTTGCCAGAGCGTTGGAATGGAAAGCTGGGGGTACAAAAAAGATGAAGATTATTATACCGATCGGCACCTGATTAGCAGTATCGACAGGTATCTTGCCCGCGATGCAAATTATTTGCTGAATGTTGGGCCAACCGGCGAGGGTATAATACCAGCGCATTCAGCAGAAATATTAAAACGAATTGGACTGTGGAAAAAGTTAGTTGACCAATCATTTACCAATGTTCAAACCGATGCTGAACTGGTGAATTCTCCGGGTGTGCTTGTCACAAAAAGGGAACAGACTGTGTACGTTCATTTAAACCGATTGCCGGTTGGCAATGGAATTAAACTGAAACCAATAACAGTAGCCCCCGAAAAAGCAACATTACTGAATACAGGTAAAAAGGTTGATTTTGTGGTGAATCTTTGTCCCAGCGATCATGCAACACAGCAGCCTTATTTACGAGTTAGGAATCTTCCTGTCGATGAATTTGCCAATTCCGTTATGGTTTTAAAACTCGAATTCGACAGACCTTTGGAAGAAATCAGTAGAACTGAAAAACAGGAGGGAAATACTGAAATGACAAAATAACTTTTAGATGCTGGATGCTGGATACTTAATACTTGATATTTGATACTGGAAATTTGATTCTTATTAAAAATAATAAAATTATATTACAATGAAACAAAACATCTTCAAATTAAAAACAGCGATATTATTGATTTTGCTGACTTTTGCTTTTGGTAATAAACCAATGAAAGCACAGAAATTTACTTCTGATATTGAAACTTTTAAACAATATCAGTATCCCGAGTGGTTTCGCGATGCCAAATTTGGAATATGGGCACACTGGGGGCCGCAGGCCGTGCCGCGTCAGGGTGACTGGTATGCCCGTAAAATGTACGAATCAGATGTTCTTGACTGGAGAACTAAAGAACCAACAGGTAAACCGAGCAGAGAATACCTGTATCATGTTGAACATTACGGGCACCCGTCAAAATTTGGGTATAAAGACATTATTCCTTTGTGGAAAGCAGAACGCTGGAATCCGGAGGAATTGATGAAATTGTACAAAAGAGTAGGTGCAAAATATTTTGTAAGTATGGCAACCCATCACGATAATTTCTTTTTGTGGGATTCAAAAATTCACCGCTGGAATTCGGTGAAAATGGGACCGAAAAAGGATGTGGTCGGACTTTGGCAAAAGGCTGCAAAAAAAGAAGGAATGAAATTTGGAGTTTCGGAACATTTAGGCGCAAGTTACACATGGTTTCAACCGAGTCATGGAGCGGATAAAACAGGTCCATTGGCAGGAGTTCCATATGACGGAGCTAATTCGGAATACGAGGATTTGTATCATCCAAAAACTTCTGCTGATGATAAAGACTGGCTAACAAATAATCCTGAAAACCAGAAAAACTGGCTTGCAAGTATTACCGAATTGATTGATATATATCAACCCGATTTAATTTATTCCGACAGTGAACTTCCATTCGGAGAAGTTGGACGTACAATGGTTTCGCATTTTTATAACCAGGATTTGGCAAAAAACAACGGGAAACTGAACGCAATTTATACCTGCAAACATTCAGTATCAAAAGGTAGATGGGTGATGGACATCGAACGTGGTGCTATGGATTCAATCAGCACCGATCCCTGGCAAACCGATACGTCGATTGGTGACTGGTATTACCGCACAGGCCAGAAATACATGACTGGGACCGAAGTGATTCAGATGCTTGTTGACATTGTAAGCAAAAACGGAAATCTTTTACTTAATGTGGTGCAGACTCCTGAGGGCGATTTGGAACAGGATGTTTTGGATATTCTTAATGAAATCGCAGCATGGATTCCAGCAAACGGCGAAGCAATTTACGGCACCCGGCCATGGAAAATTTATGGTGAAGGTCCGTCTACCAAAAATCAGGAAAAAGGTATATTTGGCGGAGTAAAGGATGTTCGCCCTTACGAATCTACAGATATTCGTTTTACTACAAAAGGAGAAACGTTATATGCATTTTGTATGCAGAATCCGGCAGGTGAGATTAAAATTGCTTCTTTAGGTAAAGATTCGAAAATTTGCGGGAAACAGGTGGCTTCAGTTAAAATTTTGGGAAGCACAGAAAAACTGAAATGGAACCAGCAGGCTGATGCACTTGTAATCGAGAAACCTTCGAAATTACCTGACTGGAAGGTGGTAACATTGAAGGTTGAGTTTAAAATGTAAGAAAAAGAATCCTTCTCTTTCTAAAACATATTTAAAAAGAACGGTTCCCTAAAATCTTAGCTAAGGAACCGTTTTTTTTTGTTGAGAGCTTCCAAACATTTTAAAGATGATAATCTTGATAAAATTATAGATCGGCTCCTTTTTGTATAAAACGTTGCTTTTCAAAAGATAAATGTCTTTTTACTTCATATATAAAAGTTCTGCCTTTCAGGCAGATGTTGTGGTGATTGACTGTCCTCAGGTCATCGACCCGAGGTTATGAAAGTTTTGACCTTTCAGGTCTCATTTTAGCTTTCCATTGCTATAATTCTGAAAGAACTAAATTTTCACACGGTGTTCACCAAAACTCATACATAGAAGACAATGCTTATAAAATAAAATCTCAGGTTATGAATGATTTGACCTTTCATGTCGTGTCGGACTTTCGAATGTTTTAATTCTGAATGATCTTAGTTTTCGTCATTTGTTGACCCGAAAGTCATAAAAAAGATAAATCTTTTGAATCATTTAAAATGAAATCTCAGGTTATAAATGATTTGACCTTTTAGGTCGTGTCGGGGCTAAGAATTGTTTTAGTTCTGAAAGAACTTAATTTTCATAACCTTAGGTCTCTGACCTAAGGTTTAAATGCACATACAGGTATTTGCCTGAAGGGCAAGACCTTCAAATTGAAGATGAATAAAATATTTCTACAGAATAAGCAAAAGACAATTGCAAAAGTTAAATGTACTTTCAAATTCACCAAACTAAAAATTTTGTAAGTTTGGGTATAACTAAAAACCAATGAAAAAACACTTGCTTCTTTCGGTTTTCCTGCTTTTTCAGTTTATTCCACAACTTTTTTCAGAAGATTCAGGAAAAATAAAATTATTAATACTGAGTGGCAGAAACAACCACGAGTGGCAGCAAACCACACCATATCTTGAAAAATTGTTTTCACAATCCGGCAAGTTTACATGGTTTGTTACCAACCAGCCGGATACCCTGAAAATGAGTGATTTTCAAAAATTTGATGTTGTATTGAGTAACTGGAATTCCTGGCCGGAAAACAATTTGCGCTGGCCGGCAGAAACGGAAACAGCATTATTGAAATTCATTGAAAATGGGGGAGGATTTGTTACTTTTCATGCTTCTTCATCGGCATTTTACAAATGGCCCGAATTTCAGTTAATCAGCACAGCAGCCTGGATCATGGACACCACTTCCCATGGCAAAGTTTCTGAAACAAATGTTACTATTGATAATAAAAAACATCCTGTAACAAAAGGTATGAAAGACTTTGTGATTTTTGATGAACTTTGGCTGAATGCTGCGGTAAACTTAAATTTTGAAGTGCTGGGAACTGCATCGAATGAGAAAATTACTGAAGAAGGTTCAAAGTCTCAACCTGCCATTATGGTTGCCAGTTATGGAAAAGGAAGAATTTTTCACACTATTCTGGGTCACGATGTAAAAGCAATGGAAAATGAAGGTTTTCGAACATTATTGCTTCGCGGCACTGAATGGGCAGCCACGGGTAAGGTTTCTAAAAAATAATATCAGACAAATCAATAACTAAAAATCAACTACCATGAACGAAAATTTATCCAGAAGAAAATTTATCCGGACCACTTCAGTTGGTGTAGCCGGAACAATTGCGGTTCCAACCATTTTGTCATCGTGTGCCAAAGTTGCCAGCGACAGGGTTTTAATTGCTCATATTGGAGTTGGCTCGCG
>DATITY010000009.1:0-3003 GCA_035467235.1 Draconibacterium sp.
GCAACCAATGACTAATGATCATTCCCCTGTGCCCAATGACTTTAAACTTTAAACTTTGAACCTGCCCGTCCGGTCAGGCGGGCTTTGAAACTGAAACCGTACAGACGCAAAATTTTGCGTCTCTGACCTCTTTGCTCTTTGCTTTTTTAATTTTTAATTGTCTTCCCTTTGCCCCCTGCCCTCTGCCCTCTGCTCTTTGCCAGTATCCAGTATCCGGCAGAAACAATTTGAATTTTGAGAAATATTGAAATTTCGCAATAAATATATTGTACTGCACAAAAAACAGTAATTTTGTGCAATAGAATACAGGAAATGCTAAAAAAAATTATTTTACAGCAGAAAGAAGAACGCGATATGCTTTTGAAACGGAATTATCAAAAGCGTATTTCGATGCAGGAAAAGGCAGATTTTTTAACCTCGGGATTGATAAAACTGATTACTGGTCCACGCAGGGCCGGAAAATCGGTGTTTGCCCTGCAAATGCTGTCCGATAAAAATTTTGCATATCTGAATTTCGATGATGAATTATTACTTAAAAATTTCGATGAAAACCTGTTGTTGCAGTATTTGCTCGAAATTTATCCCGATTTCAGTTACTTGATGCTTGACGAAATCCAAAATTTAACCGGTTGGGATGTATGGGTAGGTAAACTCTACCGGCGTGGAATTAACATGGTAATTACAGGTTCGAATGCCAATCTTTTATCGAACGAAATGGCGAGTGTACTTACTGGAAGATATTTGAAAATAAATATTTTTCCGTTCAGTTTTAAAGAAATTGTTGAATTTAAGAATATCAATAAAGCAGTTGATACTCCATCCGAAAAAGCAGCATTCCTGAACGATGTAACTGATTTTCTCCTATACGGCGGTTTTCCGGAAACAATTTTATCAAGAAATATAGTCCGCAATTATTTAAGCTCATTGTTTGATTCCATTTTACTGAAAGATATCACCAAACGGTATAATGTCCGAAATACCAGCGAATTGTATAATCTGGCAGGTTATTTACTTACAAATTTTGGAAATCCTTTCTCCATCAATAATTTGGCTGACGAATTGGATTTGGGTAGCGTAAATACGGCAAAAAAATTCTGCAAATACCTGGAAGAAACATACTTGTTTTTTTATTTGCCACGATACAATTCCAAACTGAAGCTAATGCAGAAAGCTCCAACAAAAGCCTATGTCGTCGATAATGGTTTTATAAGTGCACGGGCATTTGAACTATCCCGAAACCTTGGCCGTTTGCTTGAAAATCTTGTTTTCATTGAATTAATCAGACGTGGGTATTCAGTTCCAAATACACTTTTTTACTATCACACCCGTAACGGTAAAGAAATTGACTTTGTGTGTCGCGAAATACACCAGGTAACTCAATTAATTCAGGTTTCATACGATGTTTCCAATCAAAAGACTTTAAATCGCGAAATCATGGCATTAACCGAAGCAGCGGATGAACTGCGATGCCAAAACCTGCTCCTCATTACCTGGGATGAAGAAAAACAGATAGAAGAAAGTAATTACAAAATCAATTTAAAACCTTTTTGGAAATGGTTGCTGGAAGACACTGATTTTTAATTGTCATTTTTCGACAGTCCTCTTCCCAATACCCAATGACTTTAAATTTTAAACCCTGAACTTTGAACCCGGCAGCCATTAGGCAGTAGACAGTTCTTCCAAATGACCATTGACCATTGACCAA
The DNA here is from genome assembly GCA_035467235.1 of Draconibacterium sp. Classification (GTDB taxonomy): domain Bacteria; phylum Bacteroidota; class Bacteroidia; order Bacteroidales; family Prolixibacteraceae; genus Draconibacterium. The sequence continues at coordinate 1,706 of DATITY010000009.1, forward strand.
TAACCAATGACTAATGACCATTCCCCTGTGCCCAATGACTTTAAACTTTAAACTTTGAACCTGCCCGTCCGGTCAGGCGGGCTTTGAAACTGAAACCGTACAGACGCAAAATTTTGCGTCTCTGACCTCTTTGCTCTTTGCTTTTTTAATTTTTAATTTTTAATTTTTAATTGTCTTCCCTTTGCCCTTTGCCCAGTGACTTCGAACACCGATTAACGAATGATGATTAACGATTTTTGATTGAAACCCGAAACCCGAAACTCTGAACCTGCCCGTCCGGTCAGGCGGGCTTTGAAACTGAAACCGTACAGACGCAAAATTTTGCGTCTCTGACCTCCGACTTCTGAACTCCGAACTCGAAACTCTTTGCCCTGCCCAATGATAAATTTAAAATGATAAATGATAAATGAAGGAAATGACCAGCTTCCGTCTTCCGACTTCCGGCCTCTGACTAATGCGTGAATAACAAAATAAGAAATAAGAAACACAAAATAAGAAATAAGGAAGTTTCTCTCCCGACCTCTGAACATTATCCATTTTGACAACTTGGTTTAATTCATTAAATTTGAGCTTAAATAAAAATATCATGGAAACAATAATTACAATAAAAAAGAATAAACCCGCGAATAAAGCATTAATACTACTTGCTAAAGAACTTGAAAAAAATGATAAAACTTCCATTTCAATTAAAGAGGTGATACAAAACAAGAAGAATTTTGACCTCATTGCTCCCATAAAAAATGCAAAGGATCCATTCTCTCTTTTTGATCAGCTTTCAAATTTCCCGGAATTTGATGACTTAAGAAATAAAGCATGGCGAAAAGTCTCGTAATTGTTGATAGTTGCGTTTTTATAAAATGGAATTCCTGTTAATCCCGAAATATCTGGGAAAGCTATTCAACTCATGCAAAAATATATTTCTGGTCAGCAAATAATCACAGTACCCGATTGCCTTATTGCCGCCACATCTATTGTTACAGGTTTCCCGTTACTTACATATAACAAAAAGGATTTTGATTTTATTACAGGAATTGAATTTTATAAATAAAACAACCATCTGATTGCAACTGCACCCAATAGTTATCGGATATCAGTAACCCTGTCCGACCGTGTCATCCGGGCAGGCAGCATCCAGTATCCAGCATCCAGTATCCAGCATCCAGCAACCAGCAACTTTTCACTTTTGCTTCTTGCGGTGTTTTTTTGTAGATTTACCATAAATAATTAAAATGAGATGAAAGCAATCAAATATGTTGTTTACAAAGAAGGAAAATACTTTGTTTCACAATGCCTTAACG
>DATITY010000010.1:0-6627 GCA_035467235.1 Draconibacterium sp.
TTTTTTTTTGCGACTGCAAATATAATAATACATTCGAAAATACCTAATTATATTTGCCGTTGCATCCTAATTATTCTTCAAGGAACTGTTACTTTTTGAGAAGTTATCAACAGTAACATTCATTAAAAAATCCATCAGATATCTCTGATGGATTTTTGCGGAGAGAGAGGGATTCGAACCCCCGGAACCTCTCAGTTCAACGGTTTTCAAGACCGCCGCGATCGACCACTCTGCCATCTCTCCGAGCGCGACAAAAGTAGAATATTTTTTCTAATGACAATGCTTTTATTTCTTAAAAAAAAATTGAATTGTTAAAAAAAAAGGTAATAAAGATTGTTTTTTTAAAACTTATTTCGGAATTTAGTGTTCGCATAAGACTGTTCTCTGAAACAACTGATTTTACTGGCTTTTTGAGAAGGTCTATTATGTCTGGGGATTGAAACTTGACTAAATTAAAATAAATTTGTTTTTTTAAACACTTATCTATCAATATTTTAACAATTTAATAAAATTTTGCCGTATGAACAAAGCACAATTAATTGATGCGATGGCCGCTGGAGCTGGCCTAACTAAAGTAGATGCGAAAAAAGCTCTTGATGCATTTGTTGCTGCAACAACCGACGCTTTAAAAGGTGGAGACAGAGTTGCTCTTATTGGTTTTGGTTCTTTTTCAGTATCTGAACGTGGTAAAAGGACTGGAAGAAATCCACAAACAGGTAAAGAAATTACTATTCCTGCTAAAAAAGTTGTTAAATTTAAAGCTGGTGCTGAATTAGCTGACGCAGTTTCGTAACTATTGCAGGAACAAAAAATGAAAAAAGGGAAACGAATGTTTCCCTTTTTTTATGTCTTGTTAAGAAAATTAAAGATAAACTTAAATAAATCTAAAATTAATCAACATCTCAAACAGACAACAATTCTATAAATACAATACAAATAAAATTAAAACGCTTTATGATGTCATTGAGAGCTGAACTTCTTGAATATTTATCCGCTGTAGTTACACCTGAACGTCTTTCTCTATACAACAAAATTATTGAAAACCGAACAAATTATATAACAGTAGTATTGGAAGATATTTTTCAGGCACAAAACGCAAGTGCTGTTTTGCGCACCTGCGATTGCCTGGGTATTCAAAATGTTCATGTAATTGAAAACAGAAACCAGTTTCAGGTTGATACCGAAGTTTCAATGGGTTCCTCGAAATGGATTACTATAAATACGCACAATAACAAAAAAAATAACAGTTTGGAGGCAATTCAGTCTTTGAAAAAGAAAGGTTACCGGATTATTGCAACTTCGCCACACACCAATGATATTGAACTTCCCGAATTTGATATTTCGAAAGGGAAAATTGCGTTGGTATTTGGTTCAGAACTTCCCGGAATTTCGGAAATTATATCACGTGAAGCCGATGATTTTTTGAAAATCCCGATGTTTGGATTTACCGAGAGTTACAATATCTCGGTTTCGGCAGCAATCATTTTATATCATCTTACTGAGAAATTACGTAATTCTGAATCAATAAACTGGCATTTAACAGAAGAAGAGAAGTTAGATATTAAACTTCAGTGGATAAAAAACACCGTAAAGAAAAGTGCTTTAATTGAAAAACGATTTTGGGAAGAGAAAGGGATTATCGAAAATCAGTAAAAATCTCAGATTTCGTTGTTCAATAAACTGTGAACTTCCTCTAAATGCATGAGTTCGACACCTATTTTTTTCCAGTTTTCAAAAGGCAGCGGAATTTTTGGCAGCTCTTTAATTGCATTTTCAATAACAATAACCTTTTTAACACGTTTCGCCAAACCAATCACGGCATCGTTCACACATACATTAGTCGTTACACCATAAACAATGACAATTTTCGGAGAAAGCAGATTTAGTATTTCTTCTGTATACCTGTTACCTCTAAATACATCAAATGCATCTTTTCTGATAATGTAGTTGTGATTTTTAGATGGATCCATAAATTCTTTACTAATCCGGATTTCTTTGTCCCAATCTATAATTAAAGGATTTTCAGGATTGGTTTCCTCTATAAATTCAGCGCCAGCAGTATTAGCCATGCAATGCTGAGGAAATGATTTTATAAAATCAGGACTGGAAGATAGTTCGGCAGAATTTGGATAATGCCAGTCAGCAGTATTTACAACATTTATAGATCTGGTTTTGGCAAGTTGAGTTAGCTTAGCCCATTGAAGCTTTAACAATTCAGCACCGGGAACATAAAGTTTTCCATGAGGTGAAACAAAATCGAACTGGGTATCAACATTCCAAAATAACCAATCTAAAAAGTTCATTTTACCGTTTTTTCTATTAAGTTATTGTGGTATTCCTTTTTCAATAAACGACCTGAATTCTTCATCATCAAACGTTACACCCAGTTTTATCTCTGTTCCGTCAGGTTGAATGATTACATGAAAAGGGATACTGTTTGTTTTATACTTCGAAATTTGCAAATCGAGGTTTTTCTTTCCCATTGTCTTTTTTACATCTCCATCCAGTTTGGATGTAATCCATTCGCTTTCTTCCAGTTGTGTTCTGTCGTCGGTATATAAACCAACCAGAACATACTTTTCTGCGAGCATTTTAAGCACTTCAGTATCCGTCCAAACGGTATTTTCCATTTTTTTGCAGTTTGCGCAAGCATGCCCTTTGAATACCACCAGTAAAGGTTTATTTTGTTCTTTTGCACATGCCAATCCCTGTTCGTAATCGAAATACCCCTGCAAACCTTGAGGTAAATGCAATTTATCTGCATATTTTGCAGGGCCGCATAATTCCTGTGAAGGGCTTTGAGAAACACCTGCAGCGCTATTTGATGAAAAATAACTATGTTCACTTTGAGGAGGAATCAATGACGAAACAGAAGCCAAAGGATTTCCGAGCAATCCGGTAAAAAGATAAACTACAAATGAGAAAGTTATAATTGCAAGAAAAAGCCTTCCTACACCAACATAAGGCAAATCGCTGTCATGCGAGAATTTGAGTTTTCCCAGGAAATACATTCCAAGTAAAATGAAAACCACTATCCAGATGGCCAGATAAATTTCACGACTTAAAATTCCGAATCCGTAAACCTGGTCGATATTGCTTAAAAATTTCAATCCAAATGCAAGTAAAACAAAAGCAAAAACTACCTTAATTGCATTTAACCACCCACCCGACTTTGGAAGTTTGTTTAATGCCGATGGGAATATTGCGAGCAAAGTAAATGGTGCTGCAAAGGCCAAACCAAAGAAGAACATCCCAATTAACGGTCGCATTCCTCCATCCTGCACAGCCTGAATAATAAGAGCTCCAATAAATGGGCCAGTACACGAAAACGATACAATTACAGTTGTTAAGGCCATAAAAAATGCACCAATCAATCCTCCTTTATCTGCTTTGGCATCAGTTTTATTAACCAAACTGCTTGGTAAAACAATTTCGAAAGCACCAAAAAATGAAATTGAAAATACAAGAAATAAGATGAAGAATAATAAATTAGGAATCCAATGGGTACTTAAAATACTGCCCACATTCGGTCCAAAAACACCAAAAGAAAAAAGTGCACCCAATAAAGTAAAAATCAAAACAATTGAAAATCCAAAGAAAATACCTGACCGTATTGCTTTTGCACGGTTATCACTTCCACGCATAAAAAACGAAACGGTCATTGGAATCATTGGAAAAACGCAAGGAGTAAGTATTGCAGCAAAACCAGCCAGCGCAGAAATTAATATAAACATCCATAATGTCTGACTGCTTCCATCCTGGTTTCCAGTGTTCAATTCTGTTGTGTTATCTTCAGCTTTTATAGTAGTTGGCTCTGATCCCTGATTTATTTTGAAAGAGAATTTTGATTCTTCAGGGGGAGTGCAGCTTTCATCGTTACAACTCATAAATAAAACATATCCCTTGATTTCTGCAGGTTCCGATGTTTTAAGTTTAATCTTTTGAATTAAAGTCGCCTCATTGCTGAAATATCCAACATTCATTTGAAATGTAGCATCAAATTGAATTACCGGTTGTGGATCTTTAATTATTTCACCAACAAATTCAAATAGAGTCGAATCTTCAAAAATAAATGACGTGGCAATTGGTCCTCCTTCGGGAAGATAGGTATCGTACAAATGCCACCCTTTCTCTATGTTTGCTTTAAATATCAGTTCAACTTCATTTCCAACTTGTCTGGAATCAAACTCCCATTTAGTCGGATTTACAATTTGTGCCTTTAAAATGAAGGAGGTAAAAACAAGCGCAAAAAGAAATGCTATTTTTTTCATTGTCATTTAATATAATATTTCACTATTCATATCTACAAATATAGATACTTATATAACAATTATTTATCCATTTAATTTGTCATGACAAATATTCATTATCACAAGCGTTCAAGTTGTAAATATGATTAATTTAGATTGAATTTTTCTGAAGAACATAAAAAAAGCTACTCTTTTTTTGGAACAGCTTTCTTCATTTACAATATCAGTTCCTCCTTATTATCATCAAAAAAGTGATATTCTAAAAAGGTATATGAGTTATTTGCTTCAATTTTAACCCATTTATAATATTCTAAAAACCATTTATTCCTAATGCTTTTAATCCCTTTGGTTAAATAAGCTGCTAAATACGGATGTACTTTTAACAATATTTTTTTCTTATGTAAATCATTAAAAGCATATTTAATTTTACTGCTTATTTCATCTGCAAATAAAACTGATGGTACAATTTTTCCAGTACCCTTGCATGTAGGGCAGTTCTCTGCAGTTTCAATACTTTCTTCTGGTCGAACACGTTGCCTGGTAATTTGCATCAGGCAAAATTTACTCAAGGGCAGAATATTGTGTTTTGTTCTGTCGGCAGCCATCACATCTTTCATATGGTCATACACCTTTTGACGATTTGCTGCTACGTGCATATCTATGAAATCAATAACGATGATTCCGCCCATGTCTCTTAATCTCAATTGTCTTGCAATCTCATCACAGGCTGCCATGTTCACGTCGAGTGCATTCATCTCCTGGTCCATGCCAACTTTAACGCGGTTTCCGCTATTAACGTCAATTACATGAAACGCTTCAGTATGTTCAACAATTAAGTAAGCGCCATCTTTAAAGGAAACCGTTTTACCAAACGCCGCTTTTATTTGTTTATCGACACCGTAATGTTCGAAAATTGGTGCACGCCCTTTGTAAAACTTAACGATTTTTCTTTTATCAGCCTGAATACTACCTATATAATCACTGATTTCTGTGCATACCGATTGATCGTTTACAATAATACTATTAAATTCGGAATGATAAATATCGCGAAGTAAGGCAGTTGTTCTGTCCATTTCGCCAATTATCAGGGATGGTGCATTTGCCCTGCTCAGTTTGTTAAACGTTGTTTCCCATTTGGTAACCAAACCATTCATTTCCTGATCAAGCTCAGCCACCTTTTTACCTTCGGCGACGGTTCGCACAATAACACCATATTTTCGGGGTTTAATGCTTTGAACTAACTTTTTCAGCCGGTTTTTCTCTTCGTTAGTTTTTATTTTTTGTGAAACTGAAACTTTGTCACTAAATGGCATTAAAACCAGATTTCTTCCGGCAATCGAAATTTCAGAAGTTAAACGGGGACCTTTTGTTGAAATAGGTTCTTTTGATACCTGAACCAGAATTTTTTGTCCTTCCTTTAAAAGTTCGTTGATTTTTCCTTCTTTGTTAATGTCAGGTTCAGATTGAATTCTCCCAAGTGAGGACACCTTATTTTTGAGTGACGAACTAATTCGGAGGAATTTATTTAACGTAGCGAATTGAGGACCCAGGTCGAGATAGTGCAAAAATGCATCTTTTTCGTAACCCACATCGATGAAAGCTGCATTTAAGCTGGGCATTATTTTTTTCACTTTCCCGAGATAAATATCTCCAACAGCAAATCTGGCCCCGCTCCTTTCTCTTGATAATTCTACAAGCTTTCTATCCTCTTGTAATGCTATAACAATCTCGGATGGAGTTACATCAATTATTAAATCGCTACTCACAACCTTAATTTTGAATTGTCAATTTGTCAATATTATCTTTATAACAGATTAAACCTAAGACATTAATGCCTTAGGTTTAATCAAAATTTACTAATAAGAATTAAATACGCTATCCTTATTTCTTCTTTTTATGCCTATTCTTACGCAATCTTTTTTTGCGCTTGTGAGTAGCCATCTTATGTCTTTTCCTTTTTTTTCCGCTTGGCATAACCCGTTATTTTACTTGATGTTTAACTTCCGAAATAAAAGTTTTCGCTGGTTTAAACGAAGGTATGTTATGCGATGGAATGATAATAGTAGTGTTCTTAGAAATATTTCTGGCAGTTTTTTCTGCCCTTTTCTTAACTACGAAACTTCCAAATCCTCTCAGGTAAACATTTTTACCATCTACCAACGAATCTTTCACTGTTTCCATAAATGCTTCAACTGCCTTTTGAACAGTTACCTTCTCGATTCCGGTATTTTTTGCTACTTCATTTACAATATCTGCCTTTGTCATTTCTTAAAATATTTAATTTTCAATGTATTAAACGAATAATTTGAGGTGCAAAAATAAAAATAATTTAAAAACCCAAAAGCTTTTCAAATAATTTATTTTTGTTTTTTCAAAG
>DATITY010000011.1:0-2938 GCA_035467235.1 Draconibacterium sp.
AACGGAACATGGAAATCACGCCAGACTTACGACCACCAATTAGAAGTGACAAGGCCTTTTTTCTTTTCGACCTATTTAATTGATGAAGAAATTACTACCGATTTTGCACCTGCTGCAAAGAGCGGATTTTTCCGGTTTACATTTCCCGAAGATGTTGAAAAACGTTTACGTTTTAATTTGAAAAATGTGGGCGAATGGAATGTGATTTCAGAAAAAACTTTCACCGGAACCGAGGAATTTGAAGGAATGAAAGCCTTTGTTTTTGGCGAATTTGATGTTGAACCCAAAGTTTTAATCGAAGATAACGGAACGGCGGAACAACCTGTTGGTAAACCGGTTGCGTGGTTTGATTTCAGTGAAAGCAAAAATCCGGTGGTTCAGTTTAAGTATGCCATTTCGTTTATCAGCGCCGAACAGGCTGAAAAAAACCTTCGCAAGGAAATTCAGGAGTGGGATTTTGAAAAACTTGCTGAAAACGGCAAGGCAACCTGGGAAGCAGCACTGGGCAAAATACAGGTAAAAGGCGGCACCGAAGCACAAAGACGGAGTTTCTACACCGCATTTTACCGAACTTACGAACGCATGATGAACATCACCGAAGATGGAAAATATTACAGCGCTTACGACCACCAGGTTCATGAATCGGAGCGCGATTTTTATGTTGACGACTGGGTTTGGGACACCTATCTTGCCCACCATCCACTGCGAATGATTATCGACACAAAAAAGGAAAACGACATGCTCTGGTCGTATGTAAAAATGTACGAACAGAGTGGCTGGATGCCGCAGTTTCCGTTGCTTTTTATGGATAATCCTGCGATGCACGGATTTCATTCAACCATTGTTTTTCTGGATGCCTACCGGAAAAACCTGCGCGATTATGACATTCAGAAAGCGTACGAAGGAATAAAGAAAAACGCCACCGACGCCACAATGCTTCCCTGGAGAAACGGGCCAAAAACTCCACTTGATGTTTTTTACCGCGAAAAGGGATTTTTCCCCGCGCTGGCTCCCGGCGAAACCGAAACTTACCCCGAAGTTCACGGGTTTGAAAAACGGCAGAGTGTAGCTATCACGTTGGCGCACAGTTACGACGACTGGGCGCTGGGACAAATGGCAAAAGAACTGGGGAAAGATGAAGATTACAAATACTTTAATCAGCAGGCGGCCAATTACCAGAATTTGTACCACCCTGAAACCAAACTGATGTGGCCGAAAAACGAAAAAGGCGAATGGCTCGACATCGACCCGAAATTTGATGGCGGCATGGGCGGGCGTGACTACTACGACGAAAACAATGCATACACTTACCAATGGCATGTTCAGCATGATATTCAGGGATTAATTGGATTGATGGGCGGCCGCGGTGAATTCATAAAAACCCTCGACCAGCTTTTCCGCGAACCGCTGGGCAGAAGTCGCTATGCTTTTTGGGCTAAATTCCCTGATGCCACCGGAAATGTGGGCCAGTTTTCAATGGGCAACGAACCCAGTTTTCACATTCCGTACCTGTATAATTATGCTGGTGAACCGTGGAAAACACAAAAACGCATTCGCTTTCTGCTCGATGTTTGGTTTAAGGACAATATTTTTGGCATTCCAGGCGATGAAGACGGCGGTGGAATGAGCGCTTTCGTAGTGTTTTCATCAATGGGATTTTACCCGGCCACTCCTGGCTTGCCGGTTTATACCATTGGCAGTCCTTTATTTGAGGAGGTAAAAATTCAGCTTGAAAATGGAAAAACATTCACAGTCAAAGCCCCCGGTTGTTCGGTAGTGAACAAATACATTCAGTCGGCAAAACTGAATGGCCAGCCACTGACCAAAACCTGGTTTACCCACGAAGAACTGATGAACGGTGCGATACTTGAACTCGAAATGGGATCGAAACCCAACAAACAATGGGGTTCGGCGCCGGAAGATGCTCCGCCATCGGAATTAGCCCCCTTCTGATTCCCCCGGGAGGGGGAAGGTCTGGAAGAAAGAATTACGAATATCGAATAACGATTGATGAATAACGAATGGGAAAATCCGCTGAGAGTTAAAGTAATTAGTCTGGTAAAAACCTCCTTCTTATTCCCCTGAAAGGGGAATGAAAAAAGCCTGAAAGGCTAAAATATGAATAACCCGGGGTTTCAACCCCGGGATAAAAAACGCGAAGTACAAACTCCGTCCGTGATTGGTCCAGGTTTGAAAATCAAAACCCGTTGCGGACGGAAAGGAACTGAAATAACATAATAGAGAGAACATATATTGATAAAAACCGAATCTGATTTATCGAATGAAAAAAATCTTAAACCAACTGATTGCGCTTGTTACAGTGATGATGTTAATACCTGTTTTCAGTAATCTGACAGCGCAAAACACCACATCAAATACAGGAAATTATCCTCAGGAAGTCAAAAAAGAAATTGCAATTCCCGGTGAAAATGAACCCGAAATCATCCGGCTGCTCAAATCAGGAAATTCAATTGTGGCCGTTGCCAAAGACAAAATTTTCCGGTTCGACGGGAAAAAATGGAATACTGAAAATCTCAGTTTTCAATGCAACACTGCAACTACCGATTCAAAAGGAAACCTCTGGCTGGCAGGTCAGGGTTTTGTTTTCAATCTAACCGAAAAGAAAAAAATTGAACTTCCCACTGAAGCCAAAAATGATACTTTGCTCTGCCTGTTTTTGGAGAATGAAAAAACATTTTTTGCCGGAACCACAAACGGATTATGGAGTTGGAAGGGAAGCTGTGCAAAAATTGCAGAAACAAATGGAATCAGGGTAAACCAGATTGCCAAAGGTGAAGGAAATGATTTATGGCTGGCCACTTCAAACGGAATCTTTCAGCGGAACGATAACAAATGGATTAACCTGAACGATTACGTGATGGATGCCGGTTTGCTCCGCAATTTCTTCAGCATTGCAAGCGGTAATAATCCGGGAGAT
>DATITY010000012.1:0-2331 GCA_035467235.1 Draconibacterium sp.
CCGCTATTTCTTATGATCTACCATGACTTCTCCAACCGTTAAATAATTGACAATCGCTGCAACGACAAATCCAATAATACCCACAATGATTGTTGCAGAGATCGGACCAACGTATAAGGTTCCGAATTGATATTGCCATAATACTGCAAAGGCCGTAACCACACCGAAAGTAAAAAAGACATTCTTAATTAGTATGAGCAGCACCCTTGGATAAAAAGGTATTTTTGGAACTTTCAAAGTAAAATAAGCTACCAGTGTCAAAACAACGGCAAGGGTTAGTGCGACTGTTACCGTGGTGCCAAATACAGTTACTTCCCTATTGCTGATCAGGTCAAGTGAAACCGGTATTTCATTCAGCTTTTTAAACGTAAAGTATTGGATACCTGCATTGATCGCTGCATTTATAAATCCGGCAATTACGGATCCTTTTAAATTTTCTTGATTTGTCATAATCGTATTTTATTAAAATTAGAAAAACATAAAGAGCGAACATTGTACCGATGTCCAGGAATAAATTGAATCATCAAATGCTTTTTTTATAGCGTCTCCGGGCTGGGCATAAGACAGCAATCCCATAAGCATAAAATGTTTCCCAATGAAGTATCTGGTATTGAGGGTATATTCCTGCCCAAAATCTTTTGCATTTAAATTGCTTATCGGGGCCAAACCGCCTTTATTATTTAATTCATCTGCCCGCAATGAGAAATAATCAAAGGTCAGATCCCATTTTTCAGACAGTTTTCCTTTAATTTCTATTCTATGGGAAACAATGTTTCCATTTCCAATAACTTTTCTGAAGTTAATCCCCTGTACCCAGTTACCCAGGCCACCGGTTAAGATGGGATCAAACCTTTCATAGGTGGCTGAATTTTCATCATCACCCTCCATGCTGGCGTAACGATAATAAAATGTAGGATTCCCTTTCCATTTTGTGGCTATCCCTGCCCCAATATACCAGGCGTCAGCTGACATATCCCCGCTCGTATGCGACTGATAGGCATACTCAGATTTCACGAAAATTCCGGTATTACCTAAATTTGTCAACCATATTCTCGGGTTAATTATGTACATCCCTTTTTTGGGGATCAGCTCAGAACTCGCTGTATAGATGGTTGTCCCGCCAATTACATCGATATAAGATAAACCAATATCGATATTCTTGTTGTTGTTGTAGTTTAAACTACCTCCCAGATAACGCGTATTTGACTGTTTGTCAGGAAATAATTCTTCGGGTTCAAGGAAAAAACCTTTAAAATTGAACCTGTTTTTATGTATCGTTAACAAAGCGGTTTTTTCGAAGGCCGTTCTTGAGTTTAAATAAACGCTCCCTCTTTCTCCTGCATTGGCGGAACCACTGAACTTGGCGATTAAAAATCCATCATTGAGCTGAAAAAAATTTCTTCCCGCTGATAAATCAATATTTAAATCTTTGTCAGGGCCCAGACCAGTAAATAAAAAACCTCCATACAATCGTTCAATATCAGTAAACAAGGCTGATCCTTCACTGTATATATCGGTAGTATTTCTGCCTGAGACTAAAACTGAAAAGGCTCCATAAACATAGTTTCTACCCTTTCCAAACTGTGTAATTCCGGCCAATCCGGGTTCAATATATGCCTCTCCCCAATAGGTTACACCCTTGCCGGCCGGCTCTGTTGCTACCGGATTTCCCTGGGTAAATTCAGAACCTTTCGAAAAAAAGGCGTTGGATTCATTATAAGTGCCAATCGCGCCATTAAAAATAAATTGAACTTTGGAACGACTGGTTTCGAACAAAACCGGAAAATCATCCAGTGACTTAGACGAAGCCATCCCCTTTTTTTCTTTAGGCACCTTTTCCCCTTTGTGCTCATCTGTCAGGTTAATAACCAATTTAATTTCAACCGGGCTGTTGATATTCGTGTTATAAACTGAATACACGGCGCTGGTAACGTTTGGTTCCTCCAAAATTCTCTTGACAGCCATATCCATAACCGACTGATTGAAGGCTGCATTGGGCTTAATACCAAAAGCTTTATAAAAATCATTGGTCTCGGATTCATTGGCGGCTTGTTCCTGTTCGTTAATAACCAATACGATGCTCACATTAGAAATTGGAAATCCTTCTGCCTGTGAGGGATTAATCTGTACGAGTTCCTGCGAATAAAGAAAAGCCGGTATGATTAAGAGGAAGAATACGATCCTGTAACGCATATATGGGCATTTGAAACTTTGATATTAAGCCGTAATCCTGATAAACATCACATTAAATTAGTCTTTGGATGGCATCTTACTCTTGTAAGTACCCCCTCCGTCTATCTTTAAATCAATTCCTGTAATCCACTGGGCTGC
>DATITY010000013.1:0-11751 GCA_035467235.1 Draconibacterium sp.
CCCAACTATGGTTCGCCAGCGCGAATTTCGAATTATGCACCGGAAACAGCCTTTTTGCCTTTAAATCTTTTGCTGCCTGTAAAACTTCGTTGGGCATCATATGAATGTATTTCCAACTTGTATTGTATTGCCCGTTTTCAAGAATTGCCAAATCGAAACTTCCAAACTTTTCTCCTATTTCAGCGAAATGCTCATCATAACCGCCATCACCTCCAATAAAAATCCGGGTTGATGGAGTTTGCAAAACAAACGATGCCCACAGCGATTGATTTGGTTTTGTTCCACGTCCCGAAAAATGCCGTGCCGGAGTTACATTTACAACAAAACCATCTTCCAATTGAACCTCATCATACCAATCATTTTCAATAATTATTTTCGGGTCGTAACCCCATCTTTTAAGGTGTGATCCAACACCCAGCGTTGTAATTACTTTACTGATTTTTGGTTTCAGTTTCGAAATTGATTTATAATCCAAATGATCCCAGTGATCGTGTGTAATAAACAGATAATCAATTTCAGGAATATCATCCGGTGTATAAATATCAGTGCCCTCAAACGATTTAATCAAAAACGAAAAGGGAGAAGCATTTCCACAAAATACAGGGTCAACCAGAAATCGTTTGCCATCGATCTGCATGAAATAGGAGGAGTGCCCGAACCAAACCAAAATGTCTTTGTCTCGTTCAAGATTCAGCAAATCTGTTTTAACTGAAGGTATTAAATCAACCGGTCTGCGGTTTTTAGCATTGAACATATCTTTAAGGATTTTAATAAATCCTCCTTCTCCTGTCATTTGAGGGGTATAATTCAGATTTTTAAAATCGCCGTCTTTAAAGTTTGGTGATTTTTCAATTCTTGATTTCCGCTCTCCATCAGGCAATTTCCCAAACCTTGGCAGCCGAACAAACAAATTAATCCCAATTATCAGGAATATTGAAATTGTTAAAAATGTTAACATTATACGTAAAAGTTTTCTTTTCATTATTTTCTGCAAACAACATCAAACAGCTGCAAAATATGCAATACAGCTACAAACATCAACGGGGGCAGAAAGTTTTTGAGGAAAAATGTTTTTATTTCTGATTTTTGAAATATCTCCGAAGCAGCACCTTTTTTAAGTCGCGCACAATTACCTGGTGGGCAATGATTTCAACCTGGTTGTAATGAGGAAGTTCCCGCGTTGCACGGGCAATTTCGCGATCGGTAATATCTACCTGGTATAAAACAGAAAGTAATAATTCATAATTGCGTTCCAGCAACAGAGAAATCTGGTTAATCAGTTGATTGTGTAATTCGTGGTAAGCTTGTGATGTATCGCCCGAGAAAGTGATTTCGACACCAAACATTCCGAAATCTTTCATAATCTGCTCAGCAGTTTCCTGGACAATTTCTGCTTCTGTAAAAAATCCGGAAACATTATTATTGCTTACCTGTGGAAGTTCCATCTTCAATTTTTAATTCAAAGCTACCGTAAAAAACCATTTCTACAAATCCAATAACTGTTTTTGTAAACAATAATTTCTACTTTTATAGCTTACCAAATCAATTAAAACATTACATCATGAAAATGTATTTTATCACTTTAATTTTTGCATCAGTTGTACTTATTTCAACAGCACAAAAAGCGCCTTCACCGGGAGAATTCAGTAATCCAACCATTTTTGTTGGCTCGGTTGTTACCGACCTTGCAAAATCGGTCGATTTTTACACCAAAATCATCGGGATGACAAAAACCGGGGAATTTTCGGTTGACGGGCCAAAAGCAAAAGAACTGGGATTAACCGATGGCCGGCCGGTTGACGTAAAAGTGTTAAAACTGGAAGACAGTCCGCAGGCCAACGAATGGAAACTCATGAGTTTTGGAACAAAACCGGGCCACAAAAAACCAAATTACCTGCACGATGATACAGGGATGCAATACATTACCATTTTGGTAAACCACTTAAATCCAATAATTGAACGAATTGAAAAGAACGATATTAAAATCTTAAGTGGAAAACCATCGGAATTGGGTGAAGGAAGATTTTTTATTCTTGTTCAGGATCCCGATGGAACTTTTATCGAATTGATTGGGCCGAAGTAGAAAAAATGCATGAATGCTATAATGCCTGCCCGAATTAATTCCTTCAGGCGGGTATGAATTATTAAGCAAAGCCCAATTCTAAATTACAACTTTCTGAAGTCCTTTAAATTTTTGATTGTCAAAAATATAAAGGACTTTCTTATTTGGATTGCTGAAATATAATTTTAGATTGAATCGGATTTTTCGTAATTTCGAACAAAATTAAAATTTGTTCAAAATTCAAAAACTCAGAAATGGCAAAAGAGAATAAAGAAAAGGCGGGTTACAGGGAATTGACAATAAAAGAGGAGATATTTAACAGCATCACGCACGGAATCGGTACACTTCTGAGTGTGGGCGCATTGGTGACTCTTGTAATTCTGGCTGTTATGAAGGGCGATGCCTGGCATGTGGTCAGTTACACAATTTACGGGAGTACTCTGATTTTATTGTATTTATCTTCAACATTATACCACAGTTTCACCAACGAAAAAATAAAAAATCTTTTTGCCCGGTTCGACCATGCCGCTATTTTTCTGTTGATTGCCGGAACTTACACCCCATTTCTGCTGACTGTTTTGCGGGGTACTTTAGGTTGGGTTCTTTTTGGTATTATATGGGGAGTTGCTTTTGCAGGGGTGGTTATTCGCTCGGTTTATCTGCACCGTTTCCGAAAACTGATGGTAGCGCTTTATCTCGCAATGGGCTGGATGTTTGTAGTTGTCGTTGGCCCGTTAATAAAAAATCTGCCTCAAACCAGCATCATTTTCCTTTTTTTAGGCGGAATATTCTATTCGGTCGGAGTTGTTTTTTACATGTGGCGTAATCTGAAATACGGACATGGAATCTGGCATTTGTTTGTTTTAGCCGGCAGCATTATGCACTTTTTTGCTGTAATTTACAGTCTTCAGTAATTTATGAATGCGGTAATGTTTCCTACTGCAGTCAGACTGGAGTTGAAGTCTGATAACAATAGTTAAACAAACGAATCTATTTCACTAATTTTTCAAACTTACTAAATGCAGCTTCCCAGTCCAGCTTAGGCGAAGGTTTATATTTAGTTACTTCAAATGAATTTCGCACAATTTCGCGTATTTCGGGCAACGATTTCACCTTACCGAGCGCTTTTGCCTGCAACATAATGTTGCCAATGGCGGTGGCTTCAGTTGGGCCGGCAATAACCTGAATTCCGGTTGCATCGGCAGTTAACTGATTCATTATTTTATTGTGCGCCCCGCCTCCGATAATATGCAGTTTTTCAATTTTTTTCCCGGTAACCGATTCAATTTGTTTGATGGTAAACTTGTATTTCAAAACCAGGCTATCGTAAATGCAGCGGGCAATTTCGCCTTTTGTTTCAGGAATCGGTTGATTGGTCTTTGCACAGAAATCCTGAATGGCAATTGGCATATTTCCTGGATTCAGAAACATTGGATCATCAGGATTGATAAGACTTTTGAAAGGCACAACTGCATTACTTAAATCAACAATCTGCTGCCAGTCCAATTCATTTTCCTGATCCCAGATTCGTTTACACTCCTGAATCAGCCACATTCCCATGATATTTTTCAGGAAACGGGTAGTACCTTCCACGCCACCTTCGTTGGTAAAATTCATTTCAAGCGTTTTTTCAGAAACCAGTGGAACCGTATTTTCGATGCCAAGCAGCGACCAGGTTCCCGAACTCAGATATGCCCAGTTTTCCCCGCGTGCCGGAACCGAAACAACCGCGGAAGCTGTGTCGTGCCCCGCAACAGCAATGCACGGAATTGGAGTGCTGCCGGTTTCCTCCAGAACTTCGGTCAGCAAATCCCCTAAAATAGTTGCAGGCTGAACAATTTCACCAGCCAGTTTTTGGGGAATTCCGGCTGCATCAAAAAGTTTCATTTCCCATTCTGCCTTTCCGGGTTTTAACATTTGCGACGTGCTGGAAATTGTATATTCATTTTTCCTGATTCCGGTAAAAAGAAAGTTCAGCGTATCGGGCGTAAACAAAAGACTTTCAGCAATTTTTAATCCTGAATAGTTTTGCTGAACCGATGAAAAAAGCTGGAACAACGTGTTAAACTGCATAAACTGGATTCCGGAATGCAAATAAGTTTCCTTTTTCGACATTATCTGAAAAAACTCTTCCATTGAATTGTCTGTCCGGTGATCGCGATATGCAAACGGCAATCCAACCAAATGCCCTTCACCTGTCACCAAAGAATAGTCAACTCCCCACGAATCAATTCCAACAGATTCGGGCTGAACCTGATAATCCGAAATGCACATTTTCAATCCGGTTTTTAACTCATCAAACAAACTGAAAATGTTCCAGAAATAACTTCCCTGAATTTTGGTCATTTGATTTTTAAAGCGATGAATTTCAATTAATTCCAGTTTACCATTTTCCAAAATACCAAGAATTGCCCGCCCGCTTGAAGCGCCAATATCGAATGCAAGAAATGATGATTTAGTCATTGTAGATTTTTGTTTACAAAATAACGCTTTTCATTGAAATAAGGTGTCCTGCCCTACCCTGAATGTCGCATTTTAAAAGATTCCTACTCTTCAACATAATCTCAAAATAATGAATTTGAGACATTTACTCATCTGAAAAAAATAGGTTTTTGCCCACCTGCCGCCTCAACATTCGGCTGGTTAATATTTTCTGAGCTTATTCTAACTCTGTCAGGTCAATAAAACTCACCTGATTTTTCTATACATAAATGCCGCAATTCTCATTTTAAAATCGTCCATTTGAGCAACCGGAGTGTGGCCACCACCTTCGATTGTAACCAATTCGTTTTTTACACCGGCATTTTGTTTTTTGGTTAAATGAACTGAATTTTCACGCGTGACAAATTTATCTTTGGTGCCATACACAATAATGGTTGGCGGATCGTTTTTGTCAATATTAAGCTCTCCCAAAGTAGTTTTTAAATAGACTTTTCATCCTCTCATCAAACGCAAATACCGAACAAGTCTGCTACTTTTGTGTTTTGTATTTCATCCCTAAAAACTGACATTGTATAGAAAATGAAAATGAAAAACAAGGATATATTAAATTTTAAACTTCCGATGGAATACCGCAGGTTTGGGAAAACCGAAAAAATGCTGAGCGTAATTACATTGGGTGGAATGCGTTTTAAACATGGCTGGAATGAACCCAGGCACGAAATACCCACAGATACGCTTGAACAATGCCGCGAAATGGTTCAACTGGCATTTGATGCGGGAATTAACCACATTGAAACTGCATGGGGATACAAAAAAAGTGAAACCGTTTACGGAAAAGTGTTAAATGAAGAACTGAAAATTCCACGCAATTCATACCATTTAATGACCAAAGGACATGTTTTTACAGCCTCCGAAATGCGGAAAATGGTGGAAAACCAGTTAAAGGATTTGCAAACCGATTATCTTGATTTTTATGGCTGGCATGGTATGAATAATGACGAGCTTTTTCAGCAATCCTGCAAAACAGGTGGCGCAGTTGAGGAGTTATTGAAAATGAAGGAAGAAGGAATTATAAAACATGTTGGATTCAGTACACATGCTCCGTTACAAACCATAACTGATGCCATTGAAACCGGTTTATTCGATTTCGTAAACCTGCATTACTACTATTTTAATCAGCGAAACGAACCTGCAGTTGCTGTAGCCCAAAAGCACGACATGGGTGTATTTATTATTTCACCGAACGATAAAGGTGGACAACTTTTCAAGGCTCCCAAAAAAGTAAGTGAAGCAGTAAAACCCCTCACCCCAATTCAGTGGAATGCTCGGTTTTGCCTTCAAAATGAGGCAGTTCATACACTCACTTTCGGATTAACAGAAGCAGAACAATTTCCTGAAATGAAGGGCATTTTTCCTCTGCAATGGACTGAAAAGGAAAAGAATATCAAATTAAAACTTGACAATTTCCTTCTGGATGATCCGTATTCAGGTTACGATGGTTTTGATTTACAGGATGATCCATCGGGCATTAATATTCCCGAAGTACTGCGGTTGAGAAAACTTTGGAAATGCTACGACATGAGCGATTTCGGAAAATACCGTTACATGACCTTCGAGGAAAAAGGTCACTGGTTGCCGGGAAAACACGCTTTTAATGACAATATCGAAAAAGTTGACTTTTCAAAAGTACCGGCAAATATTCCACTAAAAAAAATGCTGGCCGAATCACATCGTGAATTTTATGTTCCTCCCCGGTTGAAAGAATCTGTTTTTAAATTGATAAAACAGGGAAAGATGAAATTAAAATCACTCAATAAAACCAAAATTTAATTACTTTCACCAAAGTTTTAACCAATAAATCTAATTTCAATTATGAAGTCAATTAAAAATGCATTTAGCAAAAAGTTAGCGCTCGTTTTTCTGTTCATCTTTGCAGCTGTTACAATTATTTCAGCCCGTGATTACTACCAAATTAAAGTGTACACTTTAAAGGATGCAGCCCAGCAAACTGCCGTTGATAATTATCTGAAAGATGCCTTTTTACCGGCGCTTCACAAAGCTGGTATCAAAAAAGTCGGCGTTTTCAAACCCATTGAAAGCGATACTGCAAGGTTTGGAAAAAAAATATTTGTTTTTATCCCGCTCAAAGAGCTAAACCAAATCGGGAAAATTGAGGATAACCTGTCAAAGGACAAGGATTACCAGGCCAAAGGTGCCGCTTATATTAATGCACCTTTCGATAATCCTCCGTATGTTCGCATGGAATCAATCCTTTTACAAGCTTTTTCTGCTCAACCTGAATTTTTTGCACCAAAATTTACAACTCCAAAAAGCGAACAGATATTCGAACTTCGCAGCTACCAAAGTGCAACAGAGAAAATTTACCGCAAAAAAGTGGAGATGTTCAACGAAGGAGGCGAAACCAAGATCTTTGAAAAAATTGGTGCAAATGCAATATTTTATGGAGAAGTGCTATCAGGAAGCGAAATGCCCAATTTGATGTACATGACCAGTTACGAAAACATGAAATCGCACGATGAACATTGGAATGCATTCCGCGATCACCCCGACTGGAAAAAACTTTCGGGAATGGAAGAATACAAAAACACGGTTTCAAAAAATACAACAATTTTAACGCACCCAACAGAGTATTCCGATTTCTAACCAATTCTTCCTCAGCCTTTCCAAAAGAAAGAATTAAGAAAATAAAAATGCATAAATACCTCTTCCTGTAAAAAAGGAAAAGGTATTTTGCTTTTAAATCAACAAAATAACCAACTTTGCGTTTTAGTATTTATATATTTTCTCTGAATGATTTATCATAAAACATTTATACATAAGAAATCGGATACATGGGTGGTTTTTGTGCACGGCGCAGGAGGCAGCAACGCGGTATGGTTTAAACAGTTGCGCGATTTTAAAAGGCATTTTAATGTTTTAATTATTGATTTGCGCGGCCATGGAAAATCGAAGCAACATTATTCTGAAGAGGAAATATATAAATTCAATGAAATTGCACAGGACGTGATTCAAACAATGGATCACCTTGAAATTAATAAAGCACACTTTGTTGGTATTTCGCTGGGTTGCATTGTTATCCGCGCCATTGATAAACTTGCTCCCGGACGCGCAGAATCTATCATTTTGGGCGGAGCAGTTATTCAGTTCAACAAAAAAATCAATACGCTGGTAGCCACAGCCAAACTACTTCAGTCTATTTTACCCTACATGTGGCTTTACCGGCTGAATGCCTGGATTCTGATTCCCTCGAAAAAACACGCCGAATCGAGGAAACTTTTTATCAGTGAAGCAGTGAAACTGGGTAAAAATGAATTCAGAAAATGGCTGAAAATGTCGAACGAAATAAAAGACAATCTACAGGAATTCCTGATAAAGGAAGCTTCTGCACCTGTTCTTTATATCATGGGCGACGGCGACCACATGTTTTTGCCAATGGTTACCAACCTCGTTAAAAAGCACATCAACTCAAAACTCGAAATCATCAGGAACAGCGGCCATGTTTGTAATCTCGACCAGCCGGAAGTTTTTAACGAAAGGGCAATTGAGTTTATCAATTCAATCACAAAAAAGGAACAGGAGTACAATCTGGCTTTCTGAAAATAAGTTTTTTTAAACATCGCCTTTCCGATTGTATTTCATATTTTCCCTTTGTAATTTAATCACATAACGATTCCTATTAAGTCTTTCAAAGCAATAAAAACAATTTCGTAAAATAAAACCGACATGTAAAATCAAACCATCCGTCGGTAAAAACTGCCAGTTCTTCCATTTGATTTTTAAACGCTACTCCCCTGCTGTAGTTTTGAACCATAAATACAAAATGGTTATGAAAACAAGAGCAAAACATTTCGCAGCAATCATTATCCTGATTACAATCAGTTTTCCGTTTAATGTAAATGCACAGCAAAACGATACAACTTTATGGTCGCTTACCGAATGTATTGATTTTGCGCAGGAACAAAACATCGAAATCAGGGGCAGCCTGTTAAACATTAAATCGGGCGAAGTAAGCTACAACCAGGTCAAATCGCAGAAATTACCGTCGGTGAATGCTGCAATTTCGCAGAATTTCAACTGGCAAAAAGGGGAAGATACAAATGGAAACTCAACGGGTTACGAAGGAGGAAGCAACAACAATTACCAGGTCAGCTCAAGTGTTTCGTTATTTAACGGATTCAAGCTCAGCAATAAAGTTGAACAGGCTGGAATTGAACTTGAAAGTGGCCGGTACAACTCGGAAACCATTAAGGAAAACGTAAGTCTGCAAATTCTGAATGCTTTTTTACATGTTCTTTATACTGAAGAACAATTAAAAAACGCTGAAAAACAGATCGAATCGACCACTGAACAACTTCAACTGGCTGAAGAAAGGCTCAACCTGAGCATCATTTCGCGCTCCGATTATTTGCAGGTGAAATCGGAACTGGCCAGCGAAAAGCTGACCCTGGCAAATGCAAAAAGCAGTTATGATATTGCAATGATTTCGTTGATGCAGCTGATGGAATTGCCCGTCGATACGAATTTCGATATCATCAGACCCAATTTGGAAAAGGAACTCAATCAGATGCGCGAACCCGATGCACAGCAAATTTACCAACAGGCGCTGGTAATTAAACCGCAGATAAAAAATGCAGAGCTGAATAAACAAAGCGCCGAATACGACGAGAAAATTGCCAAAGCCGACTTCTATCCTTCGGTTTTTGTGAATGCCGGACTTGGAACCGGATACACCAGCGCTTTTACCAACCTGAATTACTTCGATCAACTGAACAATTCAATCAATCCGTCTGTCGGACTTTCGGTCTCCATCCCGATTTTTCAGAAAAACCAGGTAAAAAACAATGTAAAACAGGCACAAATCGGAATAGAAAATGCCAGTTTGAACGAGATAAATATCAAAAATCAACTTCGGAAAAACATTGAGCAGGCCTGCACCGATGTAACTTCAGCACAAATGCAATTTGAAGCAAGCAAGGAAAAATACGAAGCTACCCTGGAATCGTACAATCTGGCCGAAGAAAAATTCATCAACGGACTTATCAATTCAGTTGACTTTTTAATTGAGAAAAATAAAATGATAATTGCAGAAAGCGATCTTCTACAATCGAGGTTCAACCTGGTATTCAGTTATAAAATCATCGATTTCTACGCCGGAAATCCTATCACATTATAAACATTTATACGAAAACAATTAAATAATAATAAGATGAAAAAGAAAGTAATCATTATCAGCGTTCTGTTTGTTGCGGTTTTGGTGGCAACGTTCTTAATCGTACGACCCAAAAAAGTAGCAGTTGACAACATTAAAATCGAAACTTCAAAGGCAAAAGTTGGCACAATCAGCAAAACAGTAACTGCAACAGGAACCCTCGAAGCCATTTCAACAGTTGAAGTGGGTACCCAGGTATCGGGTATTGTGAAAAACATTTTTGTCGATTTCAATTCGTACGTTAAAAAGGGGCAACTTCTGGCAAAACTCGACACCACAAATCTTGCCGCCGCAATGGATCAAAGCCGCGCCACGCTCGAAAATGCAAAAGCGGAACTCGATTACCAGCAGGCAAATTATAACAGGTTGTCTCCGTTAAACGAGAAAAAGTTGATTTCACAATCGGATTACGACCAAACCGTGTATAATCTGAATAAAGCAAAAGCGAGCTACAACAATGCTTTGGCACAGCACAGAAAAAACCAAATCAATCTCGACTATGCACTTATTTATTCACCCATCGACGGAATAGTTCTGAACCGTGCTGTTGAAGAAGGACAAACTGTGGCGGCGAGTTTCAATACACCAACCCTTTTCACCATTGCCAACGATTTAACCCAAATGAAAGTTGAAGCCAATGTTGACGAAGCTGATATTGGCCAGATAAAACAAGGACAGAGAGTTGAATTTACTGTTGATGCCTATCCTGATTTAACTTTCGGCGGTGAAGTTACCGAAGTCAGACTTCAGCCAACAATAACCAATAATGTTGTAACCTACACGATTGTAATTTCGGCACAAAATCCCGACTACAAACTGATGCCCGGAATGACGGCCGAAACCAATATTTATGTGCTCGAGAAGAAAGATCTTTTGGTTGTGCCCAGTAAGGCACTCCGCTTTTCACCGGATGAAAAACTGTTATGGAGTTACATGAGCAGCCAGCCAAAACCTGAAATGCCAAAAGGTGAAGCAACATTGGGAATGCCGGAAATAGGTTCATCGCAGGGAAACACAGGTAAGGTAGTTTGGGTGAAAAACGATTCAATCCTCAGACCTGTAACTGTAGAAACGGGTTTGGATGATGATATAAATATTGAAATTACAGCCGGGTTAAAATCGGGTGACGAAGTTATTTTAAGCATGGAAGAGCAGGCAGTTGCAGTTGAAAAAACCGCAGCCACCGGAAATCCTTTTATGCCACGTCCGCCGGGAGCTGCAAGGCGTTAAGCATAAATGTTTGATAACGTGAGTTAAAACATTCAGAAAAAATCAGAAAAATGAACAAAGCAATTATAAAAGTCAGTGAATTAAAGAAGGATTACCAAATTGGCGAGGTAACCGTTCATGCCCTGAGAAAAGTGGATATGGAAATCAATGAGGGTGAATTTGTTGCCATCATGGGAGCCAGCGGATCGGGAAAATCGACCATGCTGAATATTCTTGGCTGTCTCGATAAACCCACAAGTGGCGAATATCTGCTCGACGGTGTGAACATGGCCAAAATGAATAAAAACCAGTTGGCAGGTCTGAGAAATCTCAAACTTGGATTTATTTTTCAGTCGTACAATCTTTTACCCCGTACCACTGCACTGGAAAATGTGGAATTGCCTTTATTTTACAACTCGAAAATTAAAGCCCGGGAAAGAAGAGAAAAGGCGATGTACGCGCTGGAACAGGTAGGTTTACTTGATCGTCTTCATCACATGCCAAATCAATTGTCGGGAGGTCAGCAGCAACGTGTTGCCATTGCACGTTCACTGGTAAATGATCCTGTGGTAATTCTTGCCGATGAAGCAACCGGAAATTTAGATACACGCACTTCTTACGAAATTATGGAACTCTTTCAGAAATTAAATGAAAACGGGAAGACCATTGTTTTTGTAACCCATGAAGCTGATATTGCACGGTTTATGACCCGAAACATTATTTTCAGGGACGGTCGTATTCAGAAAGAATCGCTTGTCGCCAACCGGTTTAATGCCACCGAATTGATTAACGCATTGCCGGTTGAAGT
>DATITY010000014.1:0-1898 GCA_035467235.1 Draconibacterium sp.
ATTACAATTAAAACCAAAAGCTGTTAATCCTGTTGGTAACTAAAAAATTGTGTGTAATTTATGTTTTAACTGAATTTTTATAATTTTAGCTGATATTCAGACTTTAACTAAATCGCTGTGAAACGAATTTTAATCATTCTCGGGGCGGGTATTGTAATTGTATTTATTTGCTTTGTTCTTGTTGTCAATCTTTGGATTGGGAATACAGTAAAGAAAAATGTAAAAATTGCAGAAGAAAAATACCCGGGAACTGCCGAAGATGCTTTAATCGCATTTCTTCTGGATACTGCAAATTCTCCGCGCGACCGCACGCACATTGCCATCTGGACTTTAGGACAGATTCAATCGGAAAAGGCAAAACCTGTATTACACGAACTTTATAAAAATGACCCGGAAGGTAAAACCTGCAGCGGCAAACACGATTCGGTACTTTGTCAGTATGAAATTTATAAGGCGTTGAATGCTGAAAAGGAGAATTGGTGGCCTTTACACCGGAAGCTGAACTAATAATTCTCTATCTCCCGAAAGTCCAGTAATTCACTTCGGCTTCAGTTTCGTTATCTGATTTCTGGAGCCAGTAGGCAGGAGTTACTTTTTTGCCGGAAGGGCTTTTTAAATGACGTTTGTAAACATCAACAACCGGATTAAAAAGAATATCGGTAACACCAATTTTGAGACTGACTCCATCTTTGTCGAGCCCGGTTTTTACCTCATAACCATTCAATTCGAGCAGCTTTTTAAGAAAATCGATCCTTTCCTGTGTTATTCCGGTTTCAACCACAGTACAGCGGACTCCGGCAATCTCTTCAACAATATGTTTCCCTTTATTTAGTGCCATTTTATATTCCGATTAATTTAAGAATGTGAGACTGATATCGCGGATGATCTCAAAAATACCGCTGGCAAAACCTACTGCAAAAATACCGGCTACACAAATTACAAGCGCAAGCCGCATATAAGTTGAACTCCTGAATGGCTGCACCGGATTATCGCTCTTTTCGATAAACATTGCCCTGACAACCCTTAAATAATAATAAAGCGATATTGTAGCATTTAAAACGGCTATCAAAACCAGTATGTAATAACCGCTTCCGGCTGCTGCAGTAAACAGGAAGAATTTTCCGAAAAATCCTGCTACCGGCGGAATTCCAGCGAGAGAGAACAACGAAAGTGTCATTAAAAGACTGAGTTTTGGATTGGTTTTATATAAACCGTTGTACCCATCAATGGTTTCAACCCCCGAAGCATTTGAAATAGCTTCGACAACACCAAAAGCACCCAGATTGGTAAACACATAAACCAGCACAAAATAAACAACCGACGACATTCCCAAATCGTTGGCGCCAAGGATTCCAAGAAGCAGAAATCCGGCCTGGGCAATTGACGAAAAGGCAAGAAACCGCTTTATATTGTTCTGCCGCAACGCAAAAAGGTTGGCAAGGGTCATTGTAAAAACAGCCAGGGTATAAATTACCGGCTTCCACATTTCGGTAATCGATTTAAAAACGGTAAACAGGATGATGGTAAAAATGAACGATGCGGCTCCTTTTGATATTACCGAAAGATAGGATGTTACATTAATTGGAGCACCTTCGTAAACATCGGCAGTCCAGAAGTGGTATGGCACAAGCGAGATTTTAAATCCCATTCCGCTCACAAAAAAGATAAATCCAAGGGCAACCATCGCGTTTTCGGTTATGGTAGCTGCAATATCAGTAAAGTAGATTGAACCGGTAATACCATAAATCAGCGAAAGGCCGAAAAGAAGTATTCCTGAGGAAAGCGCCGAAGAAAGAATCAGTTTGATACCCGCTTCTGCCGATCTGCTCCTGATTTTGTCGAAAGCTGCAAGCCCTGCAATTGGAATGGTCGCTGTTTCAATTCCGATATAAAAAATC
>DATITY010000015.1:0-2367 GCA_035467235.1 Draconibacterium sp.
AAGTGGCTTGTGTTAAATCGAAGCCTGTTCTTTTCAATTCAATCAATAATTCATCCTGACTGTGTACATTTCCTTTTTGAATTATTTTCCTGATTTCAGCCTGCCTTTTAAACCTAACCTTCATTGCGCATAATTATACAAGTAAATTGCAAATTTATTCATTTTTTTAACTTGAATGAAAGAAAGGCGAATTATTTTCAATTTCTTTTGAAAACTTCAAATTAATATCATGGAAGAAAATCAACAGCAGATTGCTGTATGTCTTTTGTTATGGGAGTTGTAACGATGTAAATTAATTATGGAAGTATTTTTACCTGCGATTTAGCTCATTGCGCACCTGTGTTTCCAGTTCACTTTTAAGGGCTGGGTCAAGATTAAGTTGCCGTGCAAGTTCCCCAAGATAAGAACGCTCCATAAAATTCTCTTCATCCACCATTAAAACACTGGCGATATACATTTCTGCGGCCATTTCAGTTGTTTTTGCAGCCCTGGCAACATCGGCGGGATCAAGCGGCTTGTTCAGTTCGGCTTCGAACCAGCGCCGTAATTCCAAATCGTTTGTAAGCTTGCTTAATTCCTGTTCCAACATTTGTCTCTCCTTAACATCGACATGGCCATCGGCTTTTGAAGCAGCCACAAGAGCTTTAAGAATTGCAAGACTATGTTCTTCAACTTGTTGCGCCGGTAAACGATCAATGGTTTGCGGCTCACCATGCGCAGTTTTTAAATTTTGCGCCTGCCAGTTGTTGTATGCTTTGTAGGCAATTACGCCAAGCGCTGCCAAACCACCATACATTGCCACCTTGCCACCAACCTTGCGGGCTTTTTTGTTGCCAAGTAATAAACCAAGAGCGCCGCCTGTTGCAACTCCTCCGCCAAAACCTGAAAGCAAGCCTCCTAATCCGCCACTTCCTGAAAGGAGGTCTCCAAGTCCACCCAAAGGCGAATTTACATTATTTGACTGACCGCTTCTGTCCTGCACGGTTCCCTGTCCTGATTTAAGCAGTTGATCGAGTATACTTGTAATATTCATAAATAAATTCCCACTTAAAGTTTATAAATTTCATTTTTAATCCACAATTAAAATTCTATAATATCCGGTTGGCAATTTTACTCATATTTTTAATAGCTGCAATTCGATAAATGTACATTAACAACCTGTTTACAAATGAGTAAAACAGTTAATGTTTTTATTGAATAATTGTCATTTTGGCCAGTTTCCTGAACTATTATTTATTTATGAATAATTATTCATATTTTTACAATTGGCATAAAAAGTTTAAAATTTATTTCTATTTTTGCGCAATGAAAATTTTTAAAATCATCATGTTTATTTAGATGAGAAAGAGAATAAAACTTATTAATGTAACAGATGGAAGAAAATGCGTTTGAACTTTTTTTAAGGCAAACGCATTTTTTTTAATATAAAACTGAAATATGCTGAATTTTAAACAAGCAAAACTTACGCTGGAAGACGGAACTGTTTTTACCGGAAAATCGTTCGGAGGCGAAAAATCGGTAGCCGGTGAAGTTGTATTTTACACAGCAATGACAGGCTATCCGGAGAGTTTGACCGACCCGTCGTACACTGGCCAGATTCTGGTTTCGACCTACCCGATGATTGGGAATTACGGAGTGCCGTTCGATAAAAAAGAAAACGGGATTCACAGGTATTACGAGTCGCATAAACTGCACATCACCGGATTAATTGTTTCGGACTATTCATTCGAATTCAGCCACTGGAATGCTGAAAAAAGTTTGTCGGACTGGTTAAAAGAATCCAACATTCCAGGCATTTTTGGAATCGATACCCGCGCCTTAACAAAAATTTTACGTGAAAAAGGTTCAATGTTGGGCAAAATTGAATTTGAGGAAGAAAACATCGATTTTTACGACCCCAACAAGGAAAATCTTGTTGCGATTGCCAGTTGTAACGAAAAAGAAGTTTATGGAAACGGCGAACATAAAGTGGTTTTGATTGACTGCGGCGTTAAAAACAACATCATCCGCTGTTTGCTCGACAGAAACGCAACAGTAATTCGGGTTCCATGGGATTATGATTTTACGAATGAAGAATTTGACGGTGTATTTATTTCGAATGGACCCGGCGACCCGGCCATGTGCGACGCAACTGTTGAAAATATCAGGAAAGTTATTGCGGACGAAATCCCAATAATGGGAATCTGCCTGGGCAACCAGCTACTTGCCCGCGCCGCAGGAGCCGAAACCTACAAACTGAAATATGGTCACCGAAGCCACAATCAACCGGTTTTGCTTACCGGAACCAACCGTTGTTTTATTACTTCGCAAAATCACGGTTATGCAGTGGCCACCGAAACTTTACCCGGTGACTGGGAACCGCTTTTT
>DATITY010000016.1:0-2484 GCA_035467235.1 Draconibacterium sp.
GGCATATTGGTTTACTTCGCTAGCTAACTTAATATTTGATAATAGAAAGTAGTATTTAAGAACCTTTCCTTGACTGCAATTTATAAAGAAAAGAAACAAGGTGCAACCAAAAAGAAAAGCCATTCCTTCTGCAGGTAATGGCTTAAAAACACTAATTATGAGTGGAAGAATTTTTAAATGGTTACTCCCATGTCCATATTTTAAAGTATAAACCCTGTTTCCCAAATCCCGGTTACTGCCGGATTAAGAACCGGGTTTATTAATTCCTAAGTTTTTTCGAACGTACATTTCCGGCGATTCGATAATCTGAGCGATGAATGTTGCCAGACTTTTTTGTGAAATCACCGGTTAATCATTTTTGCACTGCCTCCCGAATACCGGTCGCCTTGCACTGCAATTTTTGAGGATGCGGTATCAATTTCCTGAAGTTCATCTGCTGAAAATTCTACGGAAACAGCATTCAGATTTTCTTCTAACCTGTGCAGTTTGGTAGTTCCGGGAATGGGGACAAACCATGGTTTTTGTGCCAGTATCCACGCTAATGCTATTTGTGCCGGTGTCACATTTTTGCGTTGTGCAACGGCTGAAATCAAATCGACAAAAGCCATATTTGCTTTAATATTTTCGGGCGATAAACGGGGAACAGTGCTGCGAAAATCTTTACTGTCGAACTTTGTATTCTGGTCCATCTTCCCAGTCAGAAAACCTTTGCCCAAAGGACTAAACGGCACAAAGCCAATTCCAAGTTCTTCGAGCGTTGGAATAATTTCATCCTCCGGTTCACGCCACCACAAAGAGTATTCGCTTTGCAAAGCAGTGACGGGTTGCACCGCATGAGCACGACGGATCACCTGAACTCCGGCTTCCGAAAGACCGAAGTGTTTTACTTTCCCCTGCTGAATCAGGTCTTTCACTGATCCGGCAACATCTTCGATGGGTACGTTTGGGTCAACCCTGTGCTGGTAGAAAAGGTCGATGGCATCAATTCTGAGTCTTTTCAGTGATTCCTCCGCCACTTTCCTGATATTCTCAGGCCTGCTGTTAAGTCCGGTGTTTACACCATCTTGAAAATTAAACCCGAATTTGGTGGCAATCACCACTTTGCCTTTAAATGGTTCGAGGGCTTTGCCCACCAGTTCTTCATTAATATAGGGACCATAAACTTCGGCAGTATCAAAAAAAGTAACTCCAAGTTCAACTGCTTTATGGATTAGCTGAATCATTTCTTTTTCATCGGAAATTGTGCCATAGCCAAAGCTCATTCCCATGCAGCCAAGCCCCAGTTCAGAGACTTCGAGGCCGCTGTTTCCAAGTTTTCGTTTTTGTAAATTCATTTGTTCTTTTTAAATAATTTATGATTATTCAGCCACTTTCACACACATCAAGCGACTTTGGTCGCGAATCAGCAGTTTCCCATCAGCAAGTGCAATGGGAGCCCAATTTTGTGTTGGGCCTCCAAAATTAGTCATTCTGTTTCTGGTGTCCAAGCCGCCCTGTTTTAGCAGGTCAGCAGAAGCCAGCGCTTTGAATGCAGCAGGATCCGGTTGAATCAGGTATAATTTATTGGTACCATCGGTGGCAAGCAGCAAGTCTTCCACCAAAATCAAACTGCCCTTATTGAAATCGGGGTCACGTTTTGTTTTCCACATGATTTTCCCATCCATGTCCATACATACCAACCCATCGCGTTTGTTGTTCGTGCTGAATTGTGCATAGAAATAACCATTGTGTAATACCGGTGGTTTTGTATGGTCGCCAAATTCGTTGTGCTTAAAAAGTTCTGTCGTCGTGAATGAGTTATCTGATTTTTTATTCACCTGAATCATCACACAACCCAATTCATAACCGCCAACAACAAGCAATTTATTATTGCCGGCATCCACCGCGCTTGCCACAGAAATATGACATTCCCAGTTATTATACTCCCAAAGCACTTTCCCGGAATCCGGTTCAATTCCGATGATTTTGCCCATTGTTTTCTCAGCTCCCTGACTTCTGAACGGATTGGTGGATGAGGTGACCATGACAATATGATCCTCACCCGATATTTTTGCAATCGAAGGACTTACATACGTTTCATTGCCAAGATTGGGCGTTTTCCAAACGATTTCGCCGGTAAGCTTATGGTAAGCAACCACGCCGGCTTCAGACGCATGTGACGAAACGATTACCAGATTACCATAAATCAGCGGACATTGAGAAATGGCCCAAACCGGCAATTCAGTTCCACCAAAATCAGTCCAAATATTTTTGTGCCAAACCGGTTTATGAGTGGTGATATCGACACAAAACAAATCGCCCACAGCGCCGCAGGCATAAACATAATTCCCGTCAACAGCAGGTACGCTGCGCGAACCGGGAAAGGGGAAGGTTCCGGGAGTAGCTGCTGCATAATTCCAGAGTTCTTTTCCTGTCGATAATTCAAAGCATCGCATATTGTCACCAATACTGTCGATACGATCGAGCAGATATACTTTACCATCT
>DATITY010000017.1:0-16104 GCA_035467235.1 Draconibacterium sp.
CACAGCAAACCATTCGGGAATACTTGGTTTGTCTTCATCCGTAACGACAAATAGCGGATCTTATGTCAGAAGCGATGCCAGCTCTATTTTAGTAAGCGGAGGCGAAGTGTTTGAGTGCATTTTTCAACACAAGGTTGCGTCAGGAACAGCCACAACAATCAGGGTTGGATTTTTTGATAACTCAACAATTACGAATCCTACGGATGGATGTTTCTTTGATATTGCTGCCGGAAGTCTTGCTGTGGTAGGTAAAAATTACAACAATAATGCAAATAGTGCGACAGTGACAATTGCCACTATCGCGACTGATACTTGGTACAGATTGAAAGTGGAGGTAAATTCAGGGGCAACAAGCGTGACCTATACTATTTACGACGAGACAGGAGCAATAGTCGGCACACCCCAATCACTGACTACAAATATTCCTACTGGGGCAGGGCGCAATTGCGGAGCTGGGTTTATAGCAACAAACTCCGGAACAGTGGCAACATCACTTGCTTGGATTGATATGCTGTCGTTTTATTACAACAAGATAATAACAAGATAAATGTTTGCAATACTTACTATGCAATCCGGTTGCGTACCGGAACTTTTGCATAAGCCTGATTTACATTTGGATTTTAATTTTAAACTAAAAATTATTACAACATGAAGAAAATTATTTTTATGCTATCAATGGTGGTGTTAGCAGCCACATTAAGTTACGGACAAGAACAGGCTCCAGAAGTACTTCCGGAAGGTACTGTCGCAAAGATTCAGGTGCTTGACACAACAGTCGTAAATGACATGAAGTTAATGATTGTGTCGGACAGGCTATATTCCAAGAACGGAATTATCGATGCTTTGGTTCAGCAGGCGAGCAGGGAAAAGGCCGAGACCGGCAAAATTGAAAAGATGGCAGCGACACAGAATTTTATCGACAATATTAACGCAGACTACCAGAAGTTTCTCAACAAGTTCGTTAAGGTGGATACGATTTTTGTTGACCCACTGCAAGTAGATGCAGAGATTGCACGGATAAGTCAGTGGCAGAACAGTGTGCTTTCTGACCCCGAAATCAAAAATGCAACATCGCTGTCTGTATGGGAGCAAAAAGACAAGGAATTACAGCGATTGGTAAGACAGAAAAAGCAGATTACCCCTGTTCAATAATTCATAATAAACAATGACAGCAGACGACTACGTAAAGCGGTTTTATCAGGAAGCTAAAAAGGTTGAGGCCAAGACTGGTATCACAGCAATTGCCATGCTTGCACAGAGCGCCGGGGAATCAGGTTGGAAGGAAAAATAATACACAAAGCGGGTTTTTCTGTCCTTTCCAAAAGCACCGGTGGAATGTATCTTCGCTGAAAAGAAAGATTAATGAAACCGATTAACGTCGCCATAAATAATACCAATGGCTACAAAACAAAAAGCGCAGTTTTAATTTACCTGTTGCTCCAAATATTCAGTAAAAAAATACCGATAAGCCCGGCTAATCAGGAAATATTAATCAATATAACAGATGTGTTAATGGCCAGCGGTTTATTTCATGATGTGTGGCGGCACCGGGAAGCGATTATCGATTGGATTAAAAATTTTATTCACCTTAAAAAAATAGTATCATGAAAGAAACAGAAAAAGCACTTGTAACATTGTTGGAAACCGGCAACGTAGTAGCCAACGCCATTCAGGATGATGGCAAAGTAGATTTTAAAGAAAGTATGGCAATTTCAATTAAGGCGATTGGCTTAATTGGTATTATCAAAAACCTGCCTAAAATTAAGGCTGAAATAAAAGCCCGCAAAGAGGAAGATATTCCCGCGCTGGTGGAGTTGTTTAAAGCCAAATTTGATTTAAAAAACGACGAAGCCGAAGAAAAAGTTGAACAGGGATTAGATGTTTTGTTACAACTCGCTTCGATGATTTTTACGCCAAAAGCTGCATAAACAGCATTAACAAACCCTTACTTATTTTAACTAAGGCAAAAGCGATTTATTTCGTTTTTGCCTTTTTTTTGTCCTTTTCCCTCATGCCGCTGTAATCTATCTTCGCCTCCTAATAAGGACGCTTTTTCTTAATAATCTACAATGAATGAATTTGCAAACATCACCGACCTGCAGGCGATAAAGGTTTTTTTCTATATCGAATCTGTGATTTTGGTAATTGCTTTATCCATAATCGGCTTTTTTTTAAGACGCCGTGATAACGCAAGTATCACCCGCGAATTAGCTGTGACAGCGGCTACGGAAGGCTTGACAACCGCTGTTCAGCAGCTTAAAATAGTGGTTACCAGTTTACAGTTGCAATATGAAATCAGGCAGCCTCTTATAGATTCGCAACTTGAATTATTTCGCCAATCATTTTCAATTCATTCAGAAAGCATTACAAAAATAGATACCCGGCTGGTTCGGCTTGAAACGGAACACAAACTACTTATCTGTAAATACCCGGCAAATAACATAACCATAAACACTCATGAAAACACTGATTGAAATTGCCTTAGCGCAATACGGGATTAAAGAAATTGCGGGTGCAGCCAATAACCGCACCATTTTAGATTACGCCAAAGAATCGGGTTTTGAATGGGTAAACAATGACGAAACTCCCTGGTGTTCGATATTTGCCAACTGGGTAGCATTAAAGGCAGATTTGCCACGTAGCCTTAACGCTACTGCAAGAAGCTGGCTGGGAGTGGGCCGTGAAGTACACAATCCGGAGTTGGGCGATATTGTGGTTTTCAGGCGGGGAACTTCGGCATGGGAAGGTCATGTGGCTTTTTATATCAATGAGGAAGACGGGTTTATCAATGTTTTGGGCGGAAATCAAAGCGATCAGGTAAGGATTGCAGCATATAATAAAGCAAATTTGTTGGGATACAGGAGATTGACTTCTGTATAATAAAAATAAACCTTTAGAGAGTAAGGGCTAATTACACATTATTAACAAGTTCATTGACATTTGATTTAATGATTCTAATTAATATTTGTGGGTTTTTAGGGGAGTGCAGAGTGCATTCCTCAAACAAATTATTTGTCCTTTTGTTTTTTTATCAACTTCCAGACATTGGTTTTTATGATTAACAATTAATATATTGTTCGATGTTAATTTAGGAATATAATGAGTAAATTGAAGGAAGAAAAACTCAAAAAAAGGCAGGCAATTTATAAATAGTTTATAAATGATTTTTTACACCTTCCGAAACGCCTGTAAATAAAGGGCTGCATAAAATCAGCAATTTCATTCGTAATGAGCAGGTCGCGGGTTCGAGTCCCGCAATTGGCTCAAGTTTCTGCATAAAAATTATTATTGTTGCCTGAAGTTATTGAATTTCAGGCAATTTTATTTTCAGAAAACAGGTATTGAATTGATTTGCAATAGGCTATAACGGAAAGGAGAAGACTCAATAGTCTTCTCCTTAAATGTTAACCCCCAAACACACAATATGGGATGAATCCCAAATGCCTTACAAAGGTAATATATTTTTATAAAAAACAAACAATTCAAATAATAATTTATACTTTTTAACAATTTTATTGTGAAAGGCTGATTTCAACCGGCAGCTTTTATCGATATATTATCAGTAGCAAAGAAATGTCTAAACGCAAAAATGATTCTCAGAATTTAATATGCTGCCTGGCTTGAAAAATTAAATTGAAGCGTTTATTTTGGTTATCAATATGATAACAAATTTTTTAAAGTTTTCTGTCGAAATTTTCAATTGGTATTTTTGAAAAAACAGGATTTGACTAACAGGGGCATACATTTTAAAGATTTTGTTTTAACTTTATAACATTCTTAAATGAATTTGAAATGACAAGTAAAAATTTAATTCTTCTTATTGTTGGAATAATATGTTTTTCACAAAGTTGGGGACAATATCCTGAAATTGAAAATGAACTTGATAAAAAAGTAAAAACGTTTCTTAAGGAAAATGCCGATAATTGGGGTGATATGAATGTTCCTTTAAGCGATGGAAGGATTTTATATGATATTATTATAAAGAATAAATTCAAAAATGCGGTTGAAATAGGAACTTCCACCGGACATTCGGCAATTTGGATTGCTTGGGCTTTAAGTAAAACCGGAGGAAAACTAATAACTATTGAAATAGATAAAACCCGATATATGCAGGCAAAATCAAATTTTAAAAAAGCGGGCGTTGATAAGTTTATTGATATGCGATTGGCTGATGCTCATGAGCTTGTACCTGAGTTACCCGGAAAATACGATTTTGTTTTCAGCGATGCAGATAAATACTGGTATAAAAACTATTTTATTGCAGTGGATCCAAAACTTGTAATAGGTGGATGTTTCACCGCGCATAATACAGCTATGCGGACATCGGGAATTGCTGAATTTCTCGATTACGTGGAGAGTTTAAAAAATTATAAAACCACAATTGACAATACAAGCAGGTCGGGTATTTCTGTTAGTTATAAAATTAAGGAGAATTAATTGATCAATTCTGATTCTAAATTGCATAGAAAACTAGGACTTTTCTCTGTAACTAATATTGTAATAGCCAATATTATTGGAGCAGGAATTTTTACAACTACCGGATTTCTGATGGATTATTTGGGCAATCCGTTACTAATGCTCTTACTTTGGTTTATTGGTGGCTTAATTGCTTTCTGCGGAGCAATTGCATTTGGAGAATTGGGAGCAACTTTTCCTGAAGCCGGTGGCGAATATATTTTTATCTCGAAACTATATAATCCTCTGCTTGGATTTTTAAGTGGCTGGTTGTCCCTAATCGTCGGCTTTTCTGCTCCAATTGCCGCTTCGGCAATCGGTTTCTCAGAGTATTTGTCATTAGCTTTTCCTTCGCTGCAAGCAACATTACTCCCATCTGAAATTGTAAATCCGTTACATTTTAAAAAACTTTTAGCAATCACTGCCATACTTGTTTTTACATTCATTCATTCGCGGGGAGTAATTTTTGGCACCAGAATACAAAATACTTTAACCATATTAAAAGTGGCACTTATTACCGGACTTATAGTTGCAGGATTTACATTTGGGAAAGGAAGCTTTCATCATTTCGAAACTCCTGACCAGTTTCAGTTTTCCTTTTCCGGATGGAAGTCAATCGGATTGTCACTGATGTTCATAATGTTTGCATACAGTGGGTGGAATTCAGCGACATATATCGGTTCCGAAATTAAATCACCTGATAAGGTTATTCCACGGTCATTGTTAATATCAACCGGAATAGTAATGATTTTGTACCTGTTACTGAATGTGTTTTTCGTGTATTCCATTTCCCCCGGTCAGATTAAAGGTGTTCCCGAAATAGCCGGACTTGCAGCCGGAATGGCTTTTAGTGGTTTTGCTGAATCAGTAATATCATTGTTTATCTCATTTGCGCTCATTTCATCATTAAGTGCTTTTATTATTCTTGGACCGCGCGTTTATTATTCAATGACAAAAGAGGGCTATTTTTTTGACTTTGCAGCCAAAGTTCATCCAAAATACAAAGTTCCGGTTGGAGCTATTTTGCTGCAAAGTTCAATTGCCATAATACTTGTGATATCAGGTTCCTTTGAGCAGATTCTGGTGTACATGGGTTTTTCGTTGGGAATATTTCCAATTCTGGCAGTTTGGGGAGTTTTTAAATTACGGTTAAGCGGGAAAAGTGCACTCAAACTTCCCGGATATCCATTCGTTCATATCATCTTTATTGTTACTGGAATTGCAATGTTAATTCTGGCCTATTTTGAGCGGCCGTTTGAATCATCGATAGCAATTTTGACGGCACTTTCAGGAATTCCGGTTTTTTACGGGTTCAAAAGGAATAAGAAATCACGTTTTGTTTAGCTCAATAATCTTTAGCAGCATTGAATCTATTTGCTCACGGGTTTGCTTTTGAATTTGTTTATAATCTGAACCTGAAACGGGAGTACCGTAATTAATATAAACTTTGGTGATTGGTTTTCCCATTTGTCTGAAAAAATGGGGTAATAACGTGTCATTGCCAACCCATGCATCATCTTCGTCTTTATAATGAATTGCCATTGGAATTACAGGAATTTTTGTGTCGGCAGCAATTTTGAAACTGCCATTTTTGAAAGGTTGTGTCAATGGTCCTTTATATGATGATCCTTCAGGAAATAAGATCACAGGAATTCCTTTATTAACTGATGCTTCTATTGCATTCATTGTTTTTATCAGACTTTTTATTTCCGACCGGTCAACCAATATTGAGTTTGTAACTTTTACTCCCAGTTTGCCAAATGGCCACTTTTTTAGTTCTGCCTTGCCAACAAAAGCAGCCGGTGTTAATGCTGCAACAACAAATACATCAATATAACTTCGATGATTGGGCATTAAAATGAAATTATTGATTTTTGGAATTTCTCCCCCGTAAACTTTAATCCCCAAAAAAAAGAGTATGCTTTTTCCCCAGGTAAACATAACCCAGTGCTGCAAACGTTGACTAAATCCGAATAATTTTAACCAAACCCAGCCAACTGTTACAACATATCCCGAAATAAACAGAACAAAAAGTAACCTGATTAACGCGAGTGGGAATAAAAAAATGATTCGTAAAATTTTCATTTGGCAAATATCATGAACAAAAACATTTAAAAGAAAAACCTTTACAAATTATTCATTTATAAAGGTTTCAAATTGAGGTCTCTGGCGGATTCGAACCGCCGTACACGGTTTTGCAGACCGCTGCCTAGCCACTCGGCCAAGAGACCATTTTTATTTTGGTGTGCAAATCTAAGAATTTTTATTTTTGAAACAAGCACCTGATCAGAAAAGAAATTATCCACGCAGTTTCTGCCAGTTTGAATTTACACAGGCTTGCGATTTAGTCGATTTACAAACCGGCATTTTTGCATTAGAAATAGACGATTTTGGGCTTTTCCATTCGGAAAGTCTTGCTTTAATGCACTTTGTATGGTTGATTACAACTTTGCCTTCGTTTAAAATATCTGCAGTTAAAAACATGGAATTACGACTAAAATTAATTTTTCAAATTTACGGATAAAATGTTTGAAAAAGTTGATGTCTGATAGGTTTTTTAAGAATATTAAGATATTCTAAAACATAAAGTTACCGGATTAATGTAACACTGACTTTTTCAATTTCCCCTCCCATTGGTGGGTTCATTTTACTGATTTTAACTTCAGTTTTCTTTATAGATGTAAAATGATTATACAAACTATTCAAAATTCTTTTTGCCACGTTTTCAAGTAAATGCGAGGGAGTTGCCATTTCATTTTTTATAATTTCATAAGCAGTCTGGTAATTTAAAGCATCATTCAAATTGTCGGAAACTGCTGCCTTTTCAAAATCGGTTTCAATTTTCAGGTTGACTGTAAATTCATTTCCAACCACTTGTTCAGATTCAAAGTGACCATGAAACGCATAAAATTTCATCCCTTCAATTTCTATAATACCCATTGCTTTTTTTAGCGAAATTAAGAATAAGTGACAAACCCCAATAAAACAGTCGGGTATTAATCGTTCTCACAAATCATTTTTTAATTTTGCGTTCAATTCATACAGACAAAATTCACGAAATGGCAGAAAATAATGGTACACCGGAAACTCTGGAGACTCAAAAAAAAGCAAATTTTATACATGCGCTTATTACCGATGATTTAAAACAGGGCAAAAACAATAACCGGGTTCATACTCGTTTCCCCCCGGAACCCAACGGTTATTTGCATATTGGTCATGCGAAATCGATTTGCCTGAATTTTGGAATTGCAGAAAAGTTTGGAGGCAAATGCAACCTGCGTTTCGATGACACAAATCCAACAAAAGAGGAAACAGAATATGTTGATTCGATTATGGAAGATGTACGCTGGCTAGGGTTTGACTGGGAAGACCGCTTGTATTACGCTTCTGATTATTTTGAGAAATTGCACGAATTTGCTGTTCAGCTTATTAAAAATGGAAAAGCGTTTGTTGACGATCAGGATGCGGAAACCATTAGTAACCAGAAAGGCACGCCAACACGGCCGGGAATAGAAAGTCCTTTCAGAAATCGCACTGTAGAAGAAAACCTCGATTTGTTTATGCGAATGACAAATGGTGTGTTTGATGAAGGTACGTGTGTTTTACGCGCAAAAATTGACATGGATTCACCAAACATGCACATGCGCGACCCAATAATTTACCGAATTATGAAAGCGCACCACCACCGCACCGGCGATAAATGGTGTGTTTACCCCATGTACGATTTTGCGCACGGGCAGTCCGATTTTTGGGAAGGAATTACTCATTCAATTTGTACTCTCGAATTCGAAGTTCACCGGCCATTATACAATTGGTTTATCGATCAGTTGCAGGAAACAGATTACCGCCCGCGACAGATAGAATTTGCACGTTTGAACTTAACATACACCGTTATGAGCAAACGAAAATTGCTGGAACTGGTTAAAGATAAACATGTTAGTGGGTGGGACGATCCAAGGATGCCCACCATTTCGGGTTTACGCAGAAGAGGCTACACACCTGAATCGATTAGAAATTTCTCTGACAGGATTGGCGTAACCAAAGTAGATGGAATGATTGATGTTTCGTTGCTGGAATACAGCGTGCGAGAGCATTTGAATAGAACTGCCCAGCGGGTAATGGGTGTGTTAAATCCATTAAAAGTTGTGATTACAAACTATCCTGAAAACGAATTTGAGGAGTTGGACGCAGTAAATAATCCCGAGGACATGGAAATGGGAATTCGAAAAGTCCCGTTTTCACGGGAATTATATATTGAGCAGGACGATTTTATGGAAAATCCACCAAAAAAATTCTTCCGATTATCACCCGGAACGGAAGTTCGTTTGCGTTATGCCTACTTTATCACCTGTACCGATGTTGTTAAGGATGAAAATGGTGAAATAAAAGAACTGCATTGTACTTACGATCCTGCTTCAAAAGGGGGGAATTCGCCTGACGGCCGCAAAGTAAAATCAACCCTGCATTGGGTTTCAGCCAGCCACGCTGTAAAATCTGAAGTCAGATTATACGACCGCTTGTTTGTAGATGAAAATCCGGATGGACATAAAGATGTGGATTTCAAGGAATTCATGAATCCCGATTCGTTAAAAGTGTTGCCAGTTTGCTATGTTGAGCCTTTTGTGAAAAATGCAAAACCGTTGGATCATTTTCAGTTTGAAAGATTAGGTTATTTTAATCTCGATTTTGACTCTACCGATGAAAAACCAGTTTTCAATCTTACTGTTAATTTGCGTGATTCATGGGTTAGAGAACAAAATAAATAATCATAAAATTTTAGTTGATTTTATCCTTTCATAAGCGATTTAATCTTTTTACCGATTCATACCCTATGTTAACCGAATGTTAAGTGTTTTGGTCTGCGACGAATAACTATATTTGAACATGAATCAATAAAATATTTCGTCATGGAAAGCAAGCCACAAAATAACAATTCAAAAGTCGTTTTAGCCTGGGTGTTAATCGGAATTGGAATTATCTGGATTTTACGAAAAATTGGTTACTACTTTGACATACCCCATTTTTATTTTCAAAACATTTTCTTTCCATTCAAAAACATATTTCACGATTTTACCCACGTTATTTTTTCATGGCAAATGGTTTTAATTATGGTGGGTTTAATTCTGATGGCCGGGAAACGTTCTTCCGGAATTATATTAATTATTGTAGGCGGAATTTTTTTATTACCTAAATTCTTAATTATACCAGGATTAACATTTTCAATGTTCTTCCCGGTT
Organism: Draconibacterium sp.; assembly: GCA_035467235.1. GTDB lineage: Bacteria > Bacteroidota > Bacteroidia > Bacteroidales > Prolixibacteraceae > Draconibacterium. The sequence goes on from DATITY010000017.1 coordinate 9,693, forward strand.
TTGCTGGTAGGTTTGGGAATTGCAATGATAGCAAGAAAAATTTGAATATTGAATTGGAGTGTAATACGCTTTTAATCATCAAAATATAGAAAAAATGGATAACCGGGTTTCAGAAAATAAAAGAGTTTATTTAGGTGTATTTCTAATTGCAATCGGAGGACTTTGGATTCTGGAGAGATTGGATTTTATACCTGATATATGGGAAGATATCTTCATTTCGTGGCAGATGCTTTTAATTGGCATCGGTGTATTTTCATTAATTGGTGGAAATAAAACAACGGGTACTATTCTGATTTTAATAGGAGGTTTTTTCCTTGTTGACCAGGTTTATTCAATTCCACGTGAATTGCGGCAAATTGGCTGGCCTGTTGTAATTATTGGAATTGGCGTTGTGATGCTGGTTACGCATGGACGCAAAAAAGGCGAACCGCAAATAACAGGTCAGAAAAGTAATCAGGGAATGGATTATTTCGATGATTTTGTGGTTTTTGGTGGGCGCGAGGTTTTTATCAATTCCCAAAACTTTTTAGGTGGAAAAACTACCTCGATGTTTGGCGGAACGGAATACGATTTGCGTCAGGCCCACCTTTCAGAAAATGGTGCAATAATTGACTGTGTTACGGTTTTTGGAGGATGTGGTTTTAAAGTACCACCCGACTGGACCATTAAAAATGAACTTACTGCTGTTTTTGGCGCATTTACTGACAAAAGAGGTTCTACGTTCGGGCAAATAGTTTCAAATCCTTCAAAAACATTGATAATACGAGGATTTTCTGCATTTGGCGGAGTTGAAATCAAGCACTTCTGAATATGGAACTTCGCCACCCTTTTTTAACCAATCCACGACTAACTGTTTCTTATGGTTTATTTTGGTTGATAGCATCAATTGTTATGGTGCTCATTTTTACTTTTGCCAATGGAATCGATTTTCAGATTGCGCTTGTTGAAGTGTTTTCATTTATTATTATTTATGCTTTCATAGGTGGATCTATCTGGTATGTAATAAAATTTACAACTTTAGAGAATAACAGCAGTTTCCGTATTCTTCTTGCTCATTTAATTGCAGCTTCAATTATTGTTTTTATATGGATGTATCTGGGAGTGGTTATCATTAAATTATTTCATCCGGAGGCGGAAGTTTGGATGAAGAGGGGAATGATTAACCGGATTTTTGGTGGATACATGATGTACCTTATTTTTGTGGTGTTTTTTTATGCAGTTAATTATTATCAAAGTTTTAAGGAAAAAGTGCAGAACGAAGCAAAACTGCTTTCCCTTGTGAAGGAAGCTGAATTACATGCATTAAAATCGCAAATCAATCCGCATTTTTTATTTAACAGCCTGAACAGCATTTCATCGCTTACCATGTCAGATCCGGCACGTGCGCAGGAAATGGTGATAAACCTTTCACAACTCATGCGATATTCGCTGAAACACGACCAAAAGGAAAAAGTATTGTTTAAACAGGAACTGGAAAATAACAAACTCTATCTGCAAATTGAAAAAGTTAGGTTTGGAAGCAAATTAAATCCGGTTTTCGAAGTCGATGAGAATTGTTTGCAAGCAGAAATTCCAAATATGATTTTACAGCCACTTTACGAGAATGCTATTAAATATGGGGTTTACGAAGCAACTGAGCCAGTTGAAATTAAAACTGTTGCCAAATGCACCGGGGAATTTTTACAAATAACAATAAGTAATCCTTATGATGCAAATGTGATATCGAAAAGAGGAGAAGGAATCGGGTTGCGCAATATTCGCGACCGGCTTCAAATTATTTACGGAAACCCGTATTTATTAAAAATGGAAGACAATAAAAAGGAATTTACAGTAACTTTGACCATACCACAAAAATCAAAATAAAATGTTTGAAAAATTACGTACCATAATTGTCGAAGACGAAGAATTAGCGCGTAACCTGATGAAATCGTTTTTAAAAGAGAATGATAAAATTGAAATTATTGCCGAATGCGAAAATGGTTTTGAAGGTGTAAAAATGATTAATGAATTGAAACCGGATTTGGTGTTTTTAGATATTCAAATGCCGAAAATTACCGGTTTCGAGTTACTTGAATTATTGGAACACAAACCGCAGATTATTTTTGCAACTGCCTATGACCAGTATGCAATTAAAGCGTTTGAACATAATGCTGCCGATTATTTATTAAAACCATATTCAAAAGACCGTTTGCTCGAGGCCGTTGACAAAGTTTTTGAGAGAATTCAAAAAGAAGGTACCACTTCTGACGTGGCAGAAAGAATTGAGAATTATCCGAAAGAAGATTTTTTAGACAGGGTAGTGGTAAAAGATCGCCATAAAATTCACATTATACCAGTCGATCACATTCGTTATATAGAATCCATGGACGATTATGTTATGATTTATGCCAGCGAAGGCCGCCACATGAAACAAAAAACTATGCACTACTTCGAAGATACACTCAACCCGAAGGAATTTGTAAGGATTCACCGATCATATATTGTCAAAGTTTCTGAAATTAATGAGATTCAGCAATACGAAAAGGAATCGTACATTGTTATTTTGCACGATAAAACTAAACTGAAAGTGAGTAAAACCGGGTACAAAAACTTAAAAGATGTTCTTAACTTTTAAGTCTGATTGATTCCATATCATCCGGTATTAATCCGAATATCATTTAATAGAAATAATTAAATTGCAGCCAAATAACAATTGTCATGGGTATATTTATAGCAATTACAATTATTTTATTTTGGGTGGCGCATCTAGTTTATACCCTGTTTTTTGTTGAATTCGATTTACTGAATCCGCTGTTTTATCTTCATATTCTTATTCAAACCTATTTTTATACCGGCCTGTTTATTACCGGACACGATGCCATGCACGGTGTGGTTGCTGACAACCGGAAATTGAATAACTTTTTTGGACACCTGGTAACAACGCTTTTTGCGTTTTTGTCATTCAAGGTACTTTCGAAAAAGCATTATTTGCATCATCGTTTTCCGGCAACAAACCAGGATCCTGATTTCTCTCCCAGCAGCAATAACTTTTTTGTGTGGTGGTTTATTTTTATGAAAAACTACACCACCTGGTGGCAGATTTTGTTAATGGCAATAACTTTTAATGTTTTGCTTTTATGGTTTTCTGAAGCACAACTTTTAGCTTTCTGGGTTGCACCAGCAATACTTTCAACTTTACAATTGTTTTTCTTCGGAACTTATTTGCCTCACCGCCGCCCGTTTTCCGAAGAAATGAACCCTCATAATTCACGCTCGCAAAAACGAAATCATCTTTGGGCCATGCTTTCGTGTTATTTCTTTGGATACCACTGGGAACACCATGAATCGCCCACAACGCCGTGGTGGAAACTGTATCAGGTTAAAAGGTAAATCAATTCTTCATTCCTGACTGTTTCCTGCATTTTACTTTAAGAGTGATTTTTATCCTTTTTAAGCCATAATTTACTTTGTACTTTTTCGAACTTTTTTAAACCAACTTAATTTGAAAACATTCATAAATCAATTAAAAAATAGAAGCATGAAAAAATTTGTATTTTTTCTGATTGTCGCTTTTTTATCGACAACAGTAATTTTTGCACAGAAGAAAAAAGATGAAAACAAAGATGAGAAAAAGGAAGAAGAAAAAGCATTCATCAGCAGTAGTTTGGTAAACGGGTTAAAATTTCGAAATATTGGTCCTGCATGGGCCAGTGGGAGAATTGCCGATTTTGCTGTTAATCCGGCCAATCCAAAGGAATATTATGTTGCAGTGGCCAGTGGCCATGTTTGGAAAACTACAAACAACGGAACTACCTGGTCGCCGGTATTCGATAATTATGGAGCTTACTCGATTGGTGAAGTTGAACTTGACCCGAATAACAGCAATGTAGTTTGGGTGGGGACAGGCGAAAATAATCACCAACGCGCATTGGGTTACGGCGATGGAGTTTATAAATCGCTCGATGGTGGTAAATCCTTCAAAAACATGGGTTTGAAAGAAAGCCGGCAGATTGGAGGAATTGTGATTGATCCCCGAAACTCCGATGTGGTTTTTGTTGCAGCAGAAGGATCAGCTTGGGGGCCCGGTGGAGAACGCGGTTTATACAAAACCAGCGATGGTGGTGAAACCTGGAAAAAAGTTCTGGATATCAGCGAAAATACCGGGGTGAACAACGTGAAAATGGACGCGTCGAATCCCGATATCATTTATGCCACTTCGGAACAAAGGCGGCGGCACTGGTTTACGAAAATTGGTGGAGGACCCGAATCAGCAGTTTACAAATCGACAAACGGCGGCGAAACCTGGCGAAAAATTATGGAAGGTTTGCCCAAAGTAGATATTGGTGGAATGGGAATTGATATTTCACCTTTTAATCCGAATGTTGTTTACCTGATTATGGAAGCAGCCGAAAGTAAAGGAGGTTTTTTTCGCTCCACCGATAAAGGTGAAAGCTGGGATAAAATGAGCGACTACCATTCCAGCGGGCAATATTACAACGAAATCTACTGCGATCCGAAAGATGCAGACAAAGTTTATTCAGTTGAAACAGTATCCCGTTATACAAAGGATGCCGGGAAAACCTGGACCACAATCAGCACCGACGGCAGGCATGTGGATGACCACGCACTTTGGATTGACCCGGCTGATACCGACCATTACATGATTGGTGGCGATGGCGGAATTTATGAAACCTGGGATGCCGGAAAAACATTCGATTTTAAGGAAAACCTGCCGGTAACCCAGTTCTACAGGGTGAATGTTGACAATGCACTCCCGTTTTACAATGTTTACGGTGGTACACAGGATAACAACTCCATGTACGGACCTTCGCGCAACTTAACCCGTGATGGAGTTTTAAACGATGAATGGGTTGTAACGCTTGGCGGCGACGGTTTCTGGATTGCCACCGACCCTGAAAACCCGGATATTGTTTACACCGAATATCAGTATGGAAATGCATCGCGGTACGACAAAAAAAGCGGCGAACGCATCAGTATTAAACCACGCGAACGCAAAGGTGAACTCACCTACAAATGGAACTGGAATGCTCCAATGTTTGTTAGCTCGCACAAAGGGACACGATTGTACATGGCTGCCAATAAGGTTTTCCGAAGCGACGACCGTGGAGATACCTGGCAGGTTATAAGCGATGATTTGACCTCACAAACCGACCGTAACAGTTTCCCGGTAATGGGAAAATACTGGCCGGCAGAAGCCGTGGCAAAAGATGTTTCAACTTCGCTTTGGGGAACAATTGTTTCGCTCGAAGAATCGAAACTGAACGAGGGACTCATTTATGCCGGAACCGATGACGGTGTGATTTCGGTTACCGAAAACGGTGGCGGTTCGTGGGCACAGGTAAAATCGTTTCCGGGTGTGCCGCAATATACCTATGTAAGCGATTTGTGTGCCGACCGTTTTAATGAAAACGTGGTTTATGCAACATTTAACAACCTGAAAAGCGACGATTTCAAACCTTATGTTTTTAAAAGTTCGGATAAAGGAAAAACCTGGGAATCAATCAGTGGTAATCTGCCGGCAAATGGTTCGGTTCACACCATTGTTCAGGATTTTATTCGTCCCGAACTGTTGTTTGTGGGTACTGAATTTGGTGTTTTCTTTACCATCGACAACGGTAAAAACTGGGTTCAGTTAAAATCGGGTATTCCGACTAACGCAATTTACGACATTGCCATTCAGGAGCGCGAAAGCGATTTGGTACTGGCTACTTTTGGCCGTGGATTTTATATTCTGGATGATTACAGTCCGTTGCGCGAAATTTCGGAAGACCTGAAAAACAGGGAAGCGCATATCTTTAAAATAAAGGATGCGTTAATGTACGTTCAAACCAACAATAAAGACAACCAGGGAGACACCTATTACAAAGCGCCGAATCCTGATTTTGGGGCAACTTTTACTTATTACATCAACGAAATTCCAAAAACAAAAAAGGAAATTAGAAAAGAGAAAGAAAAAGAATTGTTTAAGGAGGGAAAACCAATTCCACAGCCAACCTGGAGAGAATTACAACTTGAGGAAAAAGAGGAAAAATCGCACCTGATTTTTACCATAACCGATGCTGAAAACAATGTGGTTCGCCAGTTAACTAAAGCGCCGTCAAAAGGAATCAGTCAGATTAACTGGGATTTACGTTATTCCATGCCATCTGCTGTAAATGTAAGCGGCAGTTTTTCACCCGTTGCCGGTGGTGAAAGGGGAGGCCGGCGCGGTGGCGGTGGTGGCGGAATTCTGGTGATGCCCGGAAAATACAAAGTAGGAATACAATTGTGGCACGAAGGCGAATTGAAAACACTGGCCGAACCAGTTGAATTTACATGCAAAAAGCTGAATAATACAACTTTGCCTGCAAAAAATTACAACGAAAATATTCAGTTTGCAAAACAGGTAAGCCAACTGGCCATTGCAGTGGTT
>DATITY010000018.1:0-2925 GCA_035467235.1 Draconibacterium sp.
GCAAAACTGCACCGAAATCGGACGAAAGAATGCAACTGCATCTTTTTCGAGCGAATTGAGTAAGTCTCGTTTTTCGATGGCCATCCATGGGTGGGCAGCCGGACTAACGATGGTATCAATTACCTCTTTACCATCAGCATCTTTTCGTTTAGATGGTACTTTCAGGTTTCTGATCATTTCCCATTCGGTTCCATCGTAGGTTGTGCGGTACAATTCCAATACCTTTCTTACATTCAGTTTCTTCTCCGGTTTTACCGAAAACGGGAGTTCAGCACTATCATATTTCAGGTTTAAACCGGGAGCCAGCGTACTGAAAACAAAGTATTCGCGGATGTTAAATGGTTTAGCGCTTCCACCGTAGGCTTCCCAGAATTTAAAGGTTTTTTCACCGTCCCAGAAATTCATCTTTTTTGCAACCTCAAAAACGTTTTCTGAAGCCATGAAATAGTCAGGTTCACTCAGCCTGATTTCGGCAATCCGGCAAATATTGGCTGAAATTCCAACATGATCATCCGGAATCCGCTGTGCTGCCCACACTCCACCAACTTTATCAGGGCCTTCTCCCATAATTTCCATTTGCCAAACTTCGCGTTTATCCGCAATGGTAATACATTCACCGTCATCACCATAACCGTATTCCTTGATTAAACTGCCAATCAGTTTTATGGCCTGACGGGCTGAAGTGCAACGCTGAAGCGCAATCCGCTCCAATTCTTCGATTACAAAAAGTCCGTTATTATTTCGCAGTTCTTTTCTGCCGCCAAAAGTGGTTTCGCCAATGGCCAGTTGCTTTTCATTGATGCACGGATAGGCAGTGTTGAGGTAGGCAAAAGTGCTGTCGGCTTCCGGAATCTCGCCTTTCAGTTCCACTTTATCCATGCTCCAGGGAGTGTGAGTATGCATTGTTCCCCAATAAATTTTGTGGTTAGTATCGCGTTCAAATTTTTGGGCGGGCACAAACTGAAGCCAGGTGCGGTAATAAGCATCGCACGTGTGGGCTGTAATTACCGAGCCATCGTCGGTTGCTTTTCGGCCAACCATAATGCTGGTGCAGCTTTCGCGGTAATTTTCTTCCCCGGGCTCCTGCGCGAAAACAAGGATTGAAGGAAAAAACAAAAGAAATAAAAGCGATTTATTGAAATGAGATTTGATTTTCATAAGTTTTTTTAAATGTGATTTTCAAAAGTAAAATTTTTTCGGAAATTCCATTTAAAAAATTGAAATTGCCAATTTTTGAACTGGTTAAATGTTTTGAAGGGATGGATTTAAAAAATAAGAATTACGATTTCTTAAAAAAACCTTAACTGATTTTCTCTAACCTTAGTAGCTGGTATTAATCATATAACATCAACCTTATTAACCATTGAAATAAGCAAAATAAGGTTTATTAATCATTGTAAATCACTGGCTACTAAGGTTTAATGTTGAAATATAAGGTTTTTGAAACTCTAAAAAAGTTCAATGCAAAAAAAAACAGTCTTCCCATTTCAAAATGAAAAGACTGTTTTTAATAAAAGTTCCAACCGAAGCGGTTGTCAGTTCAGCAAATGCTTTTTACTTTTTAGCTTTTAATGCTTTTTCAGCGGCCAGCCAATCGCTTTCGTGATTTCCAGGTTCTCCGGAAGCCACTCTTGCGTTGTAAATTTCTTCTGCTTTTTTGCGTATGTCTTCTTCGGTAATTGCTGGTTTAGCTGCGCTGGTTTTAGTAGTTTTTACTGTTTTTGCCGCTGCTGGTTTCTCAGTTGTTTTTTTAACTGTTTCTTTAGCTGCTGCAGGGGTAACTTTCTTTGTTGCCATAAATCTAATTTTTAAAGTTATTTTTAAATTACAGTGCAAGAGTAATAATTTTTACTCACTAATTTACTATATTTTGTAAACACTCCATTTTAGATGCAAACGTTTAAAATTAAGTTAACATACTGATTTATAATACAGAGACTTTTATTTGATTTCGCTGAAATACCGCATAAACTGCATACGTTCGTAAACATAGGGATTTTCTGCAGCCGATTGGCTAAGCTTTCCCCGGAACTGTCCGATGTAATTGTAGCCGAGGTCTTCCATCCAGTCGGTAACATAATTCAGCATTGTCGAAATATATTCGGGGCCATGTTTGTATAAAGCGGAAACAACCTGTGTTACCGTAGCTCCTGCAAGCAATTGTTTTACAACAGCTTCACCATCGTGGATTCCGGTTGAAGCAGCAATACTCATTTTTACCCTTTTCGACATTATGGCAACCCAGCGTAATGAATTGGAAATATCATGCGGAGTGCTCAGAATTTCGGCTGAGGTAACTTTTAATTTTGTTATGTCAATATCCGGACTTGAAAAACGATTGAAGATCACAACACCGTCAGCGCCATTTTCCGCAAGTTGCATGATAACACTTCCGAGGTTGGAAAAGTAAGGGCTGATTTTAACCGAAACCGGAATTTTTACCAAACTTTTTACCTTTTTCAGTATGTTGATTGTGGCCTGTTCGTTTTCTGAACAACTTTTATCAAAATTGAAAGGCATTAGAAAAATATTCAGTTCAAGTGCATCTGCGCCAGCCTGTTCTATTTGCCTTGCGAAATTGGTCCATTCGCTGGCAGTAATGGCATTGATGCTTGCTATTACCGGAATTTGCACACTCCTTTTGGCTTCCCTGATCATGTTGATATAGCCCGACAATTCCTTTTCCTTGACGTGCAAATCGATATAATCGAATGTTTCAGAATGATCGGTATACATCATTCCATCTTCCTGAGCATTTTTTAGTTTGTGTTCGGCTTCGAGCAGAATCTGTTCCTCAAAAATCGATTTCAGTACCACCGCACCTGCACCGTTCTTTTCCATTTCAACAATATCTTTCACCGAATTGGTTAAACCGGAACTGCCTGCCACAATTGGATTCCGTAAATTCAATCCGAGGTATTTTGT
>DATITY010000019.1:0-16035 GCA_035467235.1 Draconibacterium sp.
ACCCAACCAATGTTTTGGCATACAATAACCGGGGCCTGATAAAGAAAACCATGAAAGATTATAATGGCGCCACCGAAGATTATACAAAAGCAATTGAAATTGACTCATCGTATGCACCAGCTTATTTTAACCGTGGTAACATAAAAGTTTTGACAGAACAACCACATCTGGGTTGCGAAGATTTTAGAAAAGCTCTCGATTTAGGCCAGAATAAAGCCCTTGAATACGTTTCCAAATACTGCAAATAAGTCAAAAACTTATCAATTATATTCAACTGGCTTTGTCGTTTTCCTCAACTTCATGTTAATCATTTCAACCATAACCGAGAAAAACAGTGCAAAATAAATGTACCCTTTTGGTATTTCGAAATGGAATCCATCCAGAATCAGCATAAAACCGATAAGAATTAAAAACGAAAGCGCCAGTACCTGCAATGTGGGATGTTTATTGATAAAACGGCTGATAATTTCTACAAAATAAATCATCACAATCATTGAAATAATAATGGCAGTAATCATTATTGGCAGTTGATTCGACAGACCGATTGCCGTTAATATTGAATCGAAGGAAAACACGATATCGAGCAATAAAATCTGCATAATTACCTGGGCAAATGATTGTTTCTTTTTGGAAACTTCGTGTTCGTGCCCACCTTCAACTTTACCGTGAATTTCGGAAACACTTTTTGCAAGCAGGAATGTTCCGCCCAAAAATAAAATCACGTCGCGCACGGAAATTTCCAAACTGGAAACTGTAAATAAGGGCTCTTTCAGTTGAATGATAAACGAAATAAACGAAAGCAATATAATGCGCATTACCAATGCCAGCATAAGTCCGATGGTGCGGGTGCGTTTCTGACTTTCCTTTGGTAGCCTGTCGGTAATGATTGAAATAAAAATGATATTGTCGATGCCAAGTACAATCTCAAGTAACGTAAGTGTTAGTAGCGAAATATAGGTTTCGGGCTGAAGTAAAAATTCCATGTCTTTATTTTTTAATTATTCAAAGTAAATCAATTTCACAATGAAAATTAATTTACAATCCAAATCTTTAAATCAAGCTGTTTTTTTGTCACTTATAAAATGTGAATCTTGCTGAATCCTTTTAATTTTCAATTATCTTTATTCCCAAACCTGATTAAAATGAACTATTCAAAATTACACTTTATTAAACTTACCATTTTTAGTGGTATAGTTATTCTTGCCAGCTTAGCATGCAAAGAATCTGGCAATGAAATTGAGATTGTAAATTTAAAGTGCGAATATTTAGTCAATCCAATTGGCATTGATGCGTCGGCCCCACGTTTTGTCTGGCAAATTAGCTGCGATGAAACGGGATTTAATCAGTCAGCATACGAAATTATTGTTGGAACCGATTCTCTGGAAATTGCAATGGGAAACGGAAACCAATGGAATTCAGGAAAGATAGCGTCCGGCTATTCGTTGGCTGTGTATGCAGGAAATTCATTAAATCCTTTTACAAAATATTTTTGGAGTGTAAAAATCTGGGACGAAAACGATGTCCTTTCCAAATGGTCAAAAATTGCCTGTTTTGAAACAGGAATGATGGACAGCAAAAATTGGCGGGGCGACTGGATCAGCGATACGCGCGACATTCATTTAAAATCCGCGCCCTGGTTTCGCAAAGAGTTTACTGCCTCAAAAACCATTCAATCTGCAAAAGTTTACATTGCAGTTGGCGGACTTTACGAATTATACCTGAACGGGAAAAAAGTGGGAAACCATCGCCTCGATCCAATGTACACCCGTTTCGACCGGCGAACTTTGTATGTTACTCACGATATCACTGAATTGATTACTGAAGGTAAAAATGCAGTTGGCGTATTGCTCGGAAATGGCTGGTACAATCATCAATCCACTGCCGTTTGGTATTTTCATGAAGCTCCATGGCGCGCCCGGCCAAAGTTTTGCATCGATCTGCACATTACTTATTCCGATAGTACAAAAGAAATTGTTTCGTCAGGAATTGACTGGAAAACTGCATTAAGTGATGTTGTATTCAACAGTATTTACACCGCTGAACATCAGGATGCACGATTAATTCAGGAAGGTTGGAATAGTTCGGGTTTTGATGATTCAGGTTGGAAAAATGCCATTCCAGTTAGTGCGCCTTCGAACAATATTGTTGCGCAAAACCTGCATCCGGTTCGAAATGTGGAAGAAATTCCGGCGGTTAATATGGTGAAATTCAGCAATAAAAACTACCTTTTTGATTTTGGCCGGAATATATCGGGAGTAACCCGTTTAAAAATAACAGGTGATCCAGGAACTGAAGTCAGACTTATCCATGCTGAGCGATTGAAAGAAAATGGCAAAGCCGACCTGTCGAATATCGATGTTCATTATAGGCCAACCGACGACAAAGATCCGTTTGCCACGGACATTTATTATTTAAGCGGGAAAGAGGATGAATTTATGCCCCATTTCAACTACAAGGGATTTCAGTATGTTGAAGTGGTAAGCAGCAAACCAATTGAACTGACCAAAGAAAGTTTAACGGCTTATTTTATGCACAGCGATCTTCCGGTTGCCGGATACATTCACTCTTCGAATCCAACTTTAAACAAGATTTGGGAAGCAACCAACAATTCGTATTTGTCGAATTTATTTGGCTACCCCACCGATTGCCCGCAGCGCGAAAAAAACGGCTGGACAGGCGACGGGCAAATTGCCATTGAAACCGGGTTGTACAATTTTGACGGGATCACCGTTTACGAAAAATGGCTGGCTGACCACCGCGACGAACAGCAACCCAACGGAGTTTTACCTGCAATAATTCCAACAAGCGGCTGGGGTTATACATGGGCAAACGGCCCCGACTGGACAAGCACCATCGCCATTATTCCGTGGAATATTTATCTGTTTTACGGTGATTCGCGACTTCTCGAACAATGTTATGAGAACATCAAAAAATATGTCGATCATATTAATGCCGAAAGCCCGGACGGGTTGACTGACTGGGGACTGGGTGATTGGGTTCCGGTGAAATCGAAATCGCCAAAGGAATTTACATCCTCGGTTTATTATTATACAGATGTTACAATTCTGGCAAAAGCCGCCCAACTTTTTGGACATCAAAAAGACTTTGAAAAATATACAGCACTAGCAGATAAGATTAAAAAAGCTATCAATCAGAAGTATTTAAATGCAGCAACCGGAATTTACGGAAGCGGGCTTCAAACCGAGTTAAGTGTAGCGCTTTACTGGGGAATTGTGCCTGACAGTTTAAAAGGCAAAGTTGCCAAAAATCTGGCCGACAGGGTAATTCAGGATGATAAGCACATTGATGTTGGGTTGCTTGGAACCAAAGCTATTCTGAATGCATTAAGCGAAAATGGTTATGCCGGACTCGCATCGGAAGTTGCTTTGCAGGAAACCTACCCGTCGTGGGGATGGTGGATTAAAAACGGGGCAACTACACTCTACGAAAACTGGGATATCGATTCAGAATCGGATATTTCACTGAATCACATCATGTTTGGCGAAATTGGAGCGTGGTTTTATAAAGGAATCGGAGGCATTTTCCCTGATCCCGAAAATCCCGGATTTAAAAATGTAATCCTGAAACCAAATTTTATTCCTTCGCTGGATCATTTCGAAGCCAGCCATGACGGACCCTATGGAAAGATTAGTTCCAAATGGGAAAAGGCCGGTGAGAATTTGATTTATACAGTTTCGGTTCCGCCAAACAGTACGGCTACCTTATTTTTACTTTCAGATTCAATTTTGGAACGAGAGAAAATTGCTAAAACGAATGGTGTAAAAAGCATGGAATCTTCAGAAATATTTACAAAAATAAAACTGAAATCAGGAAATTACACTTTTAATATTCATTGATTTAACGTAAATTCAGCACTTCAAATTTTCAATCCATGAGAGTGGCTGTAATCGACCTGGGAACCAATACCTGTAATCTTTTGATTGCGGAGCTCAATTCTCTTGGATATAAAATTCTGCACCAAAGCAAGCAGTTGGTAAAACTGGGGGACGACAAAATCAGGGAGAACGAAATCAGCAGTTCGGCAACTTCGAGGGTTCTGCAATCATTTCAGATTCATAAAAAAATAATCAGCGAACATCATACTGATAAAGTACGGGTGGTGGCCACTTCAGCTGTTCGCACTGCCGATAATAAAATTGAATTTTTGGAACAAATCAGTGAAAAATCAGGCTGGCTGGTACGGTTAATATCGGGAGAAAAAGAGGCTGAAATGATTTTTGAAGGAGTTTTGCTGGCATTTAATGAATTTAAAGATCCGGCTTTAATTCTCGATATTGGCGGCGGCAGCAATGAACTGATTGTTGCACACCATAAAAAAATGCTTTGGAAGGAAAGTCAACCCACCGGAATGGCGCGCGTTATCAACCAGTTTAAAATATCCGACCCCATTCAACCCGGTGAAATAAATGCCCTGAAAAACTATTTTGCGGAAGCCCATAAAAACGCATTCGAAAAATGCAAAACAGAAAATGTAAAAACTTTGGTAGGTTGTTCAGGGGCGTTCGATACCATTGCTGACATTATAGACTCGGTTAATCCGGGAGAAAAAATACGAACTACCCAGGAAATATTAATCGATGAATTTTATAATGTTTACAACACACTGATAAAATCGACAAGGGAAAATCGGCTTTTAATGAAAGGAATGGATATGGTACGGGTTGATTTGATTGTTCCAGCCGTGGTTTTCATTGAACAACTTATTTCCGAAATTGGCATAACCCAAATTATTCAAACCGATTATGCTTTGCGGGAAGGAGTATTGTTTGAGATGATGAAACGATGACATGGACTTTCCAAAGTCCGTGATTTAAACCCGCAGCAATGCATCTGCAATCAGAAAAAACATCATAAAAAGATACATCATGTTGAGCTTGAAAAAAGCAGGCCGAACTGTAAATTCCTTTTGCACGAACACTGCAATTGAAAGTGACGAAAGCAGGTAGAAAGTATAAAACAAAAGCAGGAACATAATTATCTGGTTGGTAAAAACAAAAAAGATAACCAAAAGCGCCGAAGCAATTGTGGTTAAAATCCAGGTGTAAGTAATTCGTTTAAGTTGCCCTTCGTTAAAAATCTGGTTTAAACTAGGGAGGCCAGCCAGCTTGTATTGATCGCCAAACATAAGCAGCAATAACCAGAAATGCGGTATTTGCCCGATAAAAAAAAACGATGCCACGATTAAAATAATTTCTGAAGTCAGGCTTCCCCCGGCGCCGGCCCATCCAATCAGCGGGGGCAAAGCGCCCACCATCGAACCGGGAATTACTGCAAAGGCAGTTACTTTTTTTAATGGAGTATAAACCAGGTTATAAAAAAAGAGTGTTACCCAACTCAGAATTAACGCGATAACCGGATTGGTTAAAATTAGAATTGACGAACCAACAACAGCAAAACCAACTGCCACAGCAAATGCACCGTTCCGGCTGATTTTACCCGAGGGAATGGGACGGTTTTTTGTGCGGGGCATTTTGGCGTCAATATCGCTTTCCTGCCAGTGGTTGAGCGCCCCTGAACTGCACGACATCAAAAAAACCCCAAATGCCAGAAACCAGCCCTGCAGGTTATACTCACCTGTAAACATGATATATCCGGTGATTGCAGATAAAGCAACGGGCAAAGAAATTCGCACTTTGCCCAGCTCGACTATAATTTTGAATTGTGATTTCAAAAGTTTCTATTTCACCGTTTTCAGGTATTCAATTATACTGGCAATGTCGTCCTCCGAAAGTTGTCCCTGGTACGAAACCATCAATCCTTTCATAAATCCTTCCACCACATCTGCATTTGGATCATAGATTGAACGTTTAATGTAATCTTCATCTACCAATACTTTCCTTGTTTCTTTTCCTGTCACAACACTTTGTTCTTCTCCCCAGATACCTTTAAAACTTGGTCCAACCAGTTTTGTTCCATCGAGTGTATGGCAGGCAAAACATCCAATATTCTGCATAATCCGCTTACCGGTTGCACCGGGCGAGTCTATATTTGCAGAAGCAGCAATCATTGATGTGTCGGCAATAAACGACTGAAATGCGCTGTCTTCCATTACTTTTACATAAGAGTACATATACGAATGTTGCATTCCGCAATATTCAGCACAAAAAATTTCGTACATACCCACACGTTGCGGTTCAAACCACATAAAATTATTTTCCTTGTTTGGCACCATATCCTGTTTAACACGGAACGCAGGAATATATAAACTGTGCAAGACATCCATTGCCCTTAGATTTAGTTTTACGGGCTTATTTTTCGGCAAATAAAGTGTATCGGTACGTTTGCCGTTTTCATATTCATAACTAAAATTCCACATTCGCGCGTAAACAGTAACTTCCATGGCATCTTTCGGAGCTTTCTGCATTGGTTTCCAACCTGCCCAGCCATAGTAAAACATTACCATTGTAAGCAGAAACGGAATAACTGTCCAAACAATTTCGAGGGTTGTACTGCCGTGAATCTGAGTTGCTACCGGATGTCGTTTACTGTTGTATTTGTAAATAAAATAGATCATAACAACCGTTAACCCAATCAGGAAGAAGAAAGATATACCCAAAATTACAAGGAATGCAGTATCGACACCTTGTACAAAATTGGATGCTTGTGTAATATCAGGACTATACATATCTATTATCTGTATAAATAATCTAAAAACGTAATAACTATCACAACAAAAAACAGGATAAATACAAAAGCAACCATTGCCGCTATGTATTTTTTATCGTATTTCAGATGCATAAAATAGGTTAATACCAGGTATGTTTTCACACAGGCAAAAATAAGCGCTGCAGTAACTGTAAACTTACCCATTTCGATGCTGGTAATTCCAATTGAAGAAAAGGTTAACGCCAGTAAAACCAACAGAATAATAAAATAAATCCGGTAAGGAACAACATGATGTTTTTCTTCAGACATATTTTTGCTTTTTTAGTGTATTAAATAGAATAACGGGAACAGAAAAATCCAAATAAGATCGACCAAATGCCAGTATAAACCGGCATTTTCAAGCAAAGCAGCACGATTTTCGTTCACTGTTCCTTTATGAACCCGCCAGGCAGCAACCAAAATTATAGCTAACCCAATGATTATATGCAGTGCGTGAAGCCCTGTCATTACAAAGTAGAGACCAAAGAAAAGGATTTCGCCCTGACTAAAATCGTTTAAAAGATGCTCAGAACCCGGCCATATTCCATGTTCAAACTTGATGCCCCACTCAAAATATTTATTCACAAGAAAAACTATACCTAGAATTACAGTAACTGTAAGTAATGCGAGTGTTACACCTTTCTTTTTTAGCTGAAGTGCTGATGTTGACATCGCAATGGTCATACTGCTGATCAACAGAAGTACCGTATTTATTGCACCAATAGTTGTATTCAGTTCTTCGGCAGCCAGATGAAAAGCATCCTGGTTCATAAACCGGTAAACCGAATAAACGATAAACAGGCCTCCAAAAAGAAGTAATTCGGTAAAAATAAACAGCCACATTCCTATTTTCGAAGCTTCTGCATCGTAATGACTGTGCTCAGTATGTGCATGTTGTTCCATAATTCTGATTTGGTTATTTATAATTATAAGGTCCGTCGTCTTCAGCTATTACCGGAAGTTCATCAAAATTCTCAAGCGATGGCGGAGAGGAAACAGTCCACTCAAGCGTTTTTCCATGCCAGGGATCCATTTCGGCAGGGGCGCCATTCCGGGCCGATCGAATAAGGTTAATTAAAATAATTACAAACCCTGTTACCATAATCCACGAACCAAAAGTACTCAGAATATTTCCGCTGTGAAATTCTTTCATATAATCGTAATAACGACGCGGCATTCCCATCATTCCAAGATAAAACATAGGCGTATATAATGTTAGAAAGCCGATAAAGAAAACCAGCCATCCTGCATTTGCCCATCCTTTGTCGTACATTCTTCCGTATATTTTAGGAAACCAATAGTGAATTGCGGCCATAAAAGCAAATCCGGTTCCCCCAAAAACGATGTAATGGAAATGCGCCACAACAAAAGCGGTATCGTGAACATGTACATCGGCAGCAAGCGAACCTAAAACCAATCCGCTTAAACCACCAATCAGGAAAACAAAAATAAACGATGCTGCCCAATACAAAGGAG
Source organism: Draconibacterium sp. (assembly GCA_035467235.1). GTDB lineage: Bacteria > Bacteroidota > Bacteroidia > Bacteroidales > Prolixibacteraceae > Draconibacterium. The sequence goes on from DATITY010000019.1 coordinate 8,143, forward strand.
TTTGAACATTTATTGAGCCTTTATACATGGTCGATATCCAGTTGAAGACTTTTATTGCACTTGGAATTGCCACGATGAATGTTAGCAGAGAGAAATAATACTGGGCAGTTCCGCTCATACCGGCAGTAAACATGTGGTGTCCCCAAACGAGGTAGCCTACAAACGCAATGGCCATTGTTGAAGCAATAATTGCCTTGTAACCAAAAACCTGTTTTTGAGAGAATGTTGGAATAATTTCGGAAATAGCACCCATTGCAGGCAGAATCATTATATAAACAGCCGGATGCGAATAAATCCAGAATAAATGCTGGTAAAGTATTGGATCGCCACCCAACGCAGGATCGAAAATACCAACTCCAAACAATCGTTCAAGTGAGATTAAAACCAGCGTAATACCTATCACAGGAGTTGCAAGTAACTGAATCCATGCCGTACCGTACAAAGTCCAGACAAATAAAGGTAGTTTGGTCCATTTCATTCCTGGACAACGTAACCTGTGGATGGTAACCAAAAAGTTTAATCCGGTTAAAATCGACGAAAATCCCAAAATAAAGGCCCCAAATATTGCCGGCAGCAAATTTGTTCCGGTTTTAAAACTGTAAGGTGCATAAAACGTCCAACCGGTATCAGGAGCGCCGTTTCCGAATAAAACTGCCGACAATACCAAAATAACACCCGTAACATACAAATACCACGAGAATAGGTTCAGTTTCGGAAATGCAACATCCTTGGCGCCAATCATTATAGGCATTAAGAAATTACCAAAAACTGCCGGTAACCCGGGGATTACTACCATAAAAATCATAATAACACCGTGTACCGTAAATGTTGCGTTGTAGGTTTGCGCTTCCATTATGGTTTTCCCGGGTGCAAGTAACTCAAATTTCATTGCCAGTCCCAGTAAAACTCCAACTGAAAACATGGTCATTATTGAGTATAAATAAAGTAACCCGATCCGCTTATGGTCGGTCGATAAAATCCAGCCGAGCAAACCTTTGTGTTTTCCCTGATAGGTCAAATAATTTGCTTCGTTTGCAGCATGTATGTTTTGCATATATTTCAGATTAAATTTTCCTTCTTTTTTGGTTTAAAAATTAATACCAATAAAAACAACGCGGCAAAAAACAGAATTAAAGTACCGGTTACCTTGGTAATATTCATTACATAAGTTTGCCCAACCGGATCATAAGAATAACAGAATCTGAGTACTTTATTGAGTGTAGGTCCCGATTGACCTTTTGACGCCTCAACAATGGCCATTTTCCACTCGAAAGGTAAAAAATACATTCCGTTCAGATACCTTGTAATCTTACCTTCGTTACTAACAACAGTCAATGATGCCGCGTGTAAAAAATCGTTACCGGTGCGTTTATATTTAAAGCCCGTCGCATTTGTTGCTCTGATAATGCTCGCGCTGTCGCTGGTAAAAAACAGCCAACCTGTTTTTGCTTCTTCCACTTTTCTCGACATCAGATTCAGGTAATTCGCTTTTTTCCGAATACCCAAATCGATGGTTTCAGTAGGATCGAAACTGATGGTTAATACCTGGTAATCAACTCCCGGAACTAAATCAGATTTATCCATTACTCCTGCAACGGCTTCCATTAAAGGGCTGCAAATTCCGGGACAACGAAAGTAAACAAAATTGATTATTGTTGGCTTGTCGATAACATCGGCTAACCAAACCTGCTGCCCATTTTCATTTATTAGAGAAATACTGTCGGGTAAAAATTCATCGAGATGTTCAATCACCCCAATTTCCAAATCATTATTGTCTGCGACAGGATTAACCACATTCTGTCCATCTAAAACAGTACAGTATATAACAAATGTCAGTAACAAGCTGATTTTCACTATTTTGGTTTTTATGCTTATATTTAAGTATTTCATGTTCAACAAATATACCGAAAAGCCTTTTAAGTTTTCATTCTAAAAAACCACAAATAAGGATTAATGTTTAAGAATTATTCGTTTTTAGATTGATTTTTTTGAAACATTACAACCACGATTTTAAATTTTTGTTTATTAAAATTGATTTTAAACCTAAAATCGTGTGCAGGAATTATAAATCGAAGTACTGACGCAAATCATGAATAATAGCAAGGTTTTATTCAATACCTTCTCGTTAATAAGGTTTTCGCAAAAACGAAGAGGACAAATGTTCTGTTTCAGAATTAAACAAAACAAATTATTGTGATCGAAAAAAATTAAATAAGGATTAAAATCTCTTTACAAATCGTTAAATTTCGATTTCAAATCTGCTTCTATAAATATGTTTTATAACACAGAAAGATTTTTTAGTCACTCTTTCTAAAAAGATTGATTTCAAATTAAGGTTGACACTTTTTACCTTTGAAAACCTCAAATTTGAGTGTTATTTATATTTTTCCCTGTCCAATTTTTGCGTATGTATTATATATCAACATTTTAAAATAAATCCGTGTTTTTCATTAAAGGCAGGCTATTCGTAAATCATTCATTATTAGGATATAAAACCATTTTTGTCTTTTATTTTTGAATGATTTTAACATTTGCAACTTTCATCAGATTACTTAAATTCGTGCAGTAAAGTTGAGTTCAGCCTCGCTGTCAATTCTTCAAAAAATCGATATATGGAGAGAAATACACGAAGAAATTTTATGAAAACCATTGGCGCCTCGATTGGGGTTGCTGGTGTCATGGGTAGTTCGAGCCTGTTAAATTCATGTGCCAAAGTTGAAACTAACACCGGTGATAAAATCAAACTTTTAACATCGAGCGGCGAACTGGTTGAAGTTGACAAGGCACAATTAAAACCTGCTGATTTGCCTTCACTCACAGAAAACCAAAAACGTGGAAGACTTGGTTTGCCGGGAAGAAGCTGGGTTATGGTTATCGACCTTTCGAAATGCCGGAATGCGCGCGAGTGTATGAAAGCGTGTCAAAAGCATCATCAGTTGAAACCGGAGCAGCATCACATGAATGTGCTGCAAATGCAGGATGCGGAACATACAGCTCCGTATTACATGCCAAAACCCTGTCAGCATTGCGACAATCCGCCTTGTACAAAAGTTTGCCCGGTGAACGCAACATTCAAACGCGACGATGGTATCGTTTTAATTGACAACGAACGCTGTATTGGTTGCCGGTTTTGTATTGCAGCATGCCCTTATTCAGCCCGTGTTTTTAACTGGTTCGAACCGCGCGACGCCGAAAAATACATAGGTGTAACTTATAATATTGAAGCCAACGTCCCGCAGAAAAGGGGAACCATATCGAAATGTCTTTTCAGCGCCGACCGTTTAAGGGATGGCAAACTGCCGTCCTGCGTTTCAGCTTGCCCGAATGGTGTTTACTGGTTCGGCGACCGCAACGAGGATGCCGTAACTAATGGAACTACCAAGGAAACGGTGCGTTTCAGTGAGCTGATTGAAAAAAATGCAGCCTACACTTTAATGGAAGAATTAGGCACAAAACCCCGCGTTTACTATCTGCCACCAAAAGACAGGGCTTTCCCGTTTCAGGGACATATTGACACTCACCATACTTAATCAAATAAATACCAAGCGATGGAAAAAATTGAATCTGCAACTGAATCGCGGAAATTACTCGATAAAATTACTTTCGATCTTACCCGTTCTATTGTGAAAAAAGATGAACTGACCAGGTTTTGGTTTTTTATCCTCATCATGTTTGCCGGTGTGGGTTTGTGGGGATGGATAATCCAGTTCAGAACCGGGCTGGGGGTTACCGGAATGCGCGACTATGTTTCGTGGGGAATGTACATTGCCAATTTTGTGTTTTTTGTGGCGGTCAGCCTCATTGGTTTTCTCATCAGTTCGGCCCTGCATTTGCTAAAAATAAGCTGGGCAAAGCCGGTTTCACGGGTTGCCGAACAGGTTGCCATTGCCGCAGTTGCACTGGCAGGTGTAATTATTGTGATGGACATGGGGCGCCCTGACAGGTTTCTGAATATTTTCCTGCACGGAAGATTTGCCTCGCCAATTATCTGGGACGTTACTGTAATAACCACTTACCTCGTTATTTCGCTGCTGCTTTTTTATATTCCACTCATTCCCGATTTAGCGTTAATGCGCGACAGGATGGGAAATGAAATTCCAAAATGGCAAATCAAACTTTACACAGTTTTGGCACTGGGCTGGAAAGGGAAAGCTGAACAATACAAAATTATTTACCACACGTTGAGAATTTTAATGCTTTTGATAATCCCGGTGGGTTTGTCCATTCACACGGTTACATCGTGGCTGTTTGCAGCAACTTTGCGTTCGGGCTGGGACACCGCTATTTTGGGGCCTTATTTTGTAGCAGGCGCTTTTGTAGCAGGCACGGCTGCTGTAATAGTTGTAATGTATATTTACCGGTTACGTTATAATCTGAGGGATTATTTCGAGGATTTGCATTTCGACTATATGGGAAAACTTTTGGTTTTTGTTTGCCTGGTTTACCTGTATTTCAACATAAATGAATATCTGGTTCCCGGGTATAAAATGAAACTGGCCGATGGCATACATTTAAGAGAATTATTCAAAGGAAATTATTCCGGAATGTTCTGGCTCGTTCAGATTACCGGATTGGTGCTGCCAATTGTGCTGTTGCTGTTCAGGTATTTCAGAAGGCCGTTACCAATTGCGGTAATTTCCCTGGTAGTAATGATTTCATCATGGTTTAAAAGGTATATTATTGTTATTCCCACACTCGAGCATCCTTTTTTACCGGTTCAGAACGTGCCTGAACATTTTCAAAACTATTCGCCAACCAGTATTGAAATCATGATTACGATATTCTCTTTTGTTGCCGCTTTTCTCATTATTTCGGTACTGGCCAAACTATTTCCGGTAATTACCATCTGGGAATACGCCGAAGAAAAGGGAATTGATAAAAAATACCTGACTGAAAACCAAAAAAACTAATTTGCCATGAATAAGAAATTCAGCATTTTGATAATCATCATCCTGTTTTTATCGGTGCAGGTTTTTGCCGAGGAATGGACTGTGCCCGCCGACCAAAAGAACAAGGTCAATCCGCAGGAATATAATCTGGCGAATGTAAATAAAGGCAAGGAACTTTATTTAAAGAATTGCAAATCATGTCATGGCGATCCGGGGAAAAACAATGTTTTACCGCTTGTTCCTCCACCGGTTGATATTACTTCTGAAAAAATGCAAAAAAATACAGAGGGAGAAATTTTTTACAAAATTACCAATGGCAGAGGAGCAATGCCTCAGTTTAAAGCAACCATTTCCGATGATGACCGCTGGAGAATTGTAAATTACATTTCGAATTTCAGCCCTAAAAAACAACCTTTGCTGGTAGATGCTCCTCCCGTAAAGGCAAAATTGCTGGCGTCGGTTAATGAACAGGAAAAGAAAGTTGAAGCATTTGCAGAATTTGAAAACAACGGGATTTTCACAAAATTACCAAATACACCAATTGCAATTAGCGCAAAAAAGACTTTTGGAAATATTGAAATGGGGAAAGTGCTGACCGACGAAAACGGAAGGGCAGAATTTACCATTCCTGAAACTGTGATTGGCGATGAGGAAGGATATGTAAATATTGTGGTTTCGCTTGATGAGGGTTACATTGCCGATGTGGTTACCCTCGATAAGGCAAAGGTGGGGCAGCTCAAACCAACACCAAAACTAATCCAGAAAGGAATACTGTGGTCAACCAATGAAAATATCCAGATATGGTTACTGTTTTCATACATTGGTGCTGCGGGCGGAGCCTGGGTAACCATTGGGTACATCATTTTTCAGATTGCAAAAATCAAAAGATTGGGCAAAGAGTAAACATTAAAAATTGAAATGAATATTTTTTATCTGTTAATAGGGGTGAGTTTGTTTGCAGCGCTTATTTTTTTGGGTGCTTTTATCTGGGCTGTCAGAAACGGACAGTTCGATGATAACAAAACTCCATCGATCCGGATATTATTCGATGATGACACCGACAGTATTGAAGAAACAGATAACAGTAAAAATCAAACGAAGTAACGCGTAAACTTATGGAAAATCAAAAGTTCTTTTATGACAATAAAATTGTAAGATTGTTTATCCTGGCCACACTTGTCTGGGGAATTGTCGGTGTTATTGTAGGCCTGTTGATTGCGCTTCAACTGGCATTTCCGGTCTTTAATTTAGGGCTTGAATTTACAACATTCGGAAGAATGAGACCGCTTCATACCAATGCCATTATATTTGCATTTGTTGGCAATGCTATTTTTGCCGGGGTTTATTATTCGATGCAAAAACTCTTAAAAACCCGGATGTTTAATGACACACTGAGTAAAATAAATTTCTGGGGCTGGCAACTCATTATTGTTCTGGCAGCTTTGTCATTTGTTTTCGGAATTACCACATCGAAAGAATATGCTGAACTGGAATGGCCTGTTGATATTTTAATTGCCGTAGTTTGGGTGGTTTTTGGCTGGAATATGATTGGAACCATTGTAGTCAGGAGGGTTCAGCACATTTACGCAGCCATCTGGTGGTATCTGGCCACTTTTTTGGGTGTAGCCATTTTACATGTGGTAAACTCGTTTGCACTGCCGGTTTCACTTTTTAAAAGTTATTCGATTTATGCCGGAGCGCAGGATGCGGTTGTGCAATGGTGGTACGGGCACAATGCCGTTGCATTTTTTCTTACAACACCTTTCCTTGGATTAATGTACTACTATCTTCCGAAAGCTGCCAACCGGCCAATCTATTCCTATAAATTATCGATCATTCACTTTTGGTCGTTGATTTTCCTGTACATGTGGGCAGGGCCGCATCATTTGCTTTATCAGGCTTTGCCCGAATGGGCTCAGGCGCTGGGTGTAACATTTTCAATCATGCTAATTGCCCCGTCGTGGGGAGGAATGATAAACGGGCTTTTAACATTGCGCGGCGCCTGGGACAGGGTTCGCGACAGTGCAGCGCTAAAATTCATGGTAGTTGCCGTTACAGCTTACGGTATGTCAACTTTTGAAGGGCCGATGATGTCACTGAAATCAGTCAACCAGATTACCCATTTTACCGACTGGACAATCGGGCACGTGCACATTGCAGCCATGGGATGGAACGGAGGAATTGTGTTTGGTATGCTTTACTGGCTGATACCAAAGCTTTTCAAAACAAAACTGTTTTCTGAAAAACTTGCAAACATTCACTTCTGGGTTTCGACACTGGCAATTCTGCTTTATGCAATTCCGCTTTACTGGTCGGCAGTTACTCAGTGGTTAATGTGGCGGGAATACACCCCTGAAGGATTTTTGGCTTATCCGAATTTCCTTGAAACGCTCACACAAATTCTACCCATGTATTCCATCCGGATTATTGGAGGAACATTATTTATGGTTGGTTTTATTATAATGATGTTCAATCTGTTTAAAACCATGGCTTCGGGCTCGCTTGAAAATAACGAAGCTGCAGAAGCGCCCGCTTTGGTTGCACTGGGCGCCCGAAATCCGGCGCAGGAAACCATTCACCGCTGGATGGAAAGAAGAGGAGTTCGATTTACTGTTTTTACTTTTATTGCACTTGCAATTGGCGGGGCAGTTGAAATTATCCCGATGATTTTCATCAAATCAAATATCCCCACCATCGATTCTGTAAAACCTTACACTCCGCTTGAACTCGCCGGGCGCGACATTTATATTTCAGAAGGCTGCTACACCTGTCATTCTCAAATGGTGAGGCCTTTCAGATGGGAAACCGATCGATACGGCGAATATTCTAAAATCGGCGAATTTGTTTACGACCATCCATTCCAGTGGGGATCGCGCAGAACAGGGCCTGATTTGGCGCGTGCCGGAGTTATGGGTGGAACAATGTATAAAAACGCTGCGTGGCATTATAATCATTTTATGGATCCTCAAAAAATGAACGAACAGTCGATTATGCCCAATTATGC
>DATITY010000020.1:0-6495 GCA_035467235.1 Draconibacterium sp.
AAACAGTAGCTTGGGCCGGCAGGTTAACCAACCCCGAAACCCTGATTTTTTGATGTTGCGGCATTGGAACAACAAATACAGTGTTTGATAATCCGTCATCAATTCCGGTAATTGCCTGTTTTGTGTGCAAAAAGAATTGGCCGGTTCCGTTGTTGTTGGCATTTAACTGTACAGAATAGATACTGCCTTGTTCATCGATCCGTGTAAATTTCTGGTTTACCTTATCTTCCAGAAACACTTTGTAACCGGCAGGAATAGTAACTTCGGCCAGACTAAAATTAACCATTGTTCCCTGTTTTGCGGTAAGTCCAACTGGAACAACCAGGTTTTCGTAGTCGTAATCGGGCAAACACTGGATGGTAAAATCAATGCCGTTGTCTTCAACCAGGTGGGTAAACAGGGCAAATGGCATTGGACTTCCGTTAAACAGACCTGCGTCCCAACCGGGGTCGAGGCCGGCAGTCATTTGCGGGATGTATTTTACCGAAGTGCTCATTCTGTCGTCAGCACTTTCGGCAATTAAATTGAACCCGTTTTGTATCGCAGCCGATTTAAAAGCATCGGAAGTATGGCTTTTCATGTCTGTGGTAAAATTAACGGATCCACCACCAGCAACCGACTTCACAAAGAAGCCTTCGCCTGAGGCAAGTTTAAGAGTGTTGGCTCCGTTACTGTAGTTGATGGGTACATATCCGAAGTTTGTTACATCAGCAACATCAGCAACATAAATTCCCAGAAAACTTTGGTCTATTGGGATTTTATCAACTTTTGCAGCGTTGGCATCAAGAAATAATTTAACATCCAAAGCGCAGGGATATGGATTTCCAATCAGGTTCCATCCATAGGTAGAAGAACCTTTAGTAATTCCAATTGTTTGGTTACCACCGGCAAGAGTTCCTTTAAAACTCACAATTCCATCGGCGTTTCGTAATACCTGGTAGCCTTTTCCTGCTTCATTTAAAGAGCCTGTAATTCCGGCAACTTTAAAATACTCCCAATTGTCGGTACTTTCAATATAAGGTGAAAGTCCGTAATTGTTGGTATTCGAGGCGATACCGTTTGCTGCATCAGTAATAAAATCGGAAGCAGTTTGCCCGGTTGCCGATGGTGAAATTAAGTGCCAGATATCACCCGTCATCCAGCGCTCAACCGTTCCGGAAAAATTGCTCGTTGCAATTAATGACCCGGTACCTGTTGCATCGGAATAGATGATGAAATTCCCGTTCGTATGAGTATAAGCTCCGGCGGTATACTTTGCCAGCTGGCCAACAGACATGGTTCCAACGGCAGTAATTGGACCACTTGCTACTGCCTCTGTTGTTCCTGTAATGATAAAGTCTCCATGCATATTCAGTCCCGATGGTAATGATTTCGTTCCGATTCCACTAAGGATAAGGTTATGATAATCGGGCGAGCCATCGGGATGTATAATGGTTTGATTTTCACCATTGTATTCAACGGTGGCATCAAAAACATCAGGGGTCCATTTGCCAGTTCCGGAACCGGTTTTTGTGATTGAACCTGCAATACGCATCGTACTCCCGGCTTGTATCGTAACATCTGCATCCTGCGCGATTTGTACATTATAGAAACGGGCATTTCCGGAGATTGTGGTGTGTGGAAGAATTGAATAGGAAGATGGAACAGCAAAAATCACTGTGCTGATTCCCGGGTCATTACCATAAGGATTTTGATCTTCCCAGCCTCCGCTAAAACTGTTTTGAATAGTCAGGGTATTGCTGCCCATAGTTAACACTCCACCATTTTCGATACTCAAGGTGTTTATTGTAATGCCACTTGGGAGTGCAGGAGAATAGCCACCTGTTGATGCTGCACTTGGAATAATAACATGCCCTGATGTAGTAGGTACTCCTGAGCCGCCAACACTTACAGTCCAGTTTTCAGCATCAGTCCAGGTGGTAGTGTGTTGTGAACCATCCCATGTATAATATCCTTCGCCATAATCGCGTAAAGCAAAAATTGTCCTCCATTCATGTGTTGTCGGTATTTGGATGAAATAGGAAATAGGTACACTGGAAAGCCCTATATAATTATTGGTATAATCATAATTTGCCCTGCCGTGTTCGTCGGAAACGATTAAACCACCTTGAATATCATAATCCATGGTGGTCAGTTTCTGTTCGGTATTAGGATGATATGGACTATTGCTGCTTGTCAGTTCGGAATCCAAATAATGGAAATTCGCCGTAACATAACAATCGCTTCCTCCAACCGGAACTATTTCGTAAGTTCTTTTTATTGCATCATTTATGATATCTGATGGTGTTCGTGTATTATATGGAGAAGTACCTATGGTTATTGTAACAGATAAAGATGTTGGCATCGTTCCTGTAGTTAGCGAAATGGTTGTGTATTGATGTCCGAAAGTATATGAGGTATTTGCCACTATGGTCGCTCTTTTTACTGTTCCGGTTACGTCACCTGTTCCAAATGTGGTAGCGGTGGCACCCATATTTAATTTGTAAGAGTTTAAATATTGTGAAATAGTTGTTCCCGGATAGTTTACATAACTAATTGTCATTTCCATTAAACCTTTGGTATTCGAGGGATTATTAGCCGCCAGATTCAGCACCCCATTTACTGTAATATCGCTTCCTGCTGTTATTCCCCCTGTTCCGCTAATTGTCAAATTGGTGATATCTGCCGAAAAAACAGATGCAGGTAAAGTGAGGGCAGATGAGTTCGCAAAATCCAAAGTGGCGCCTGCATTACTTGCATCAATACTTCCACTCGTTCTTACGGGTGTACCTGCAATGGTTAAGGTATTTGCCCCAACAGCAAAAACACCACTTGTTAACGTCAAAACCCCGGAAACTGTTAAGTCTCCATTAAGCGCAACACCGCTGGCATTGGCTATTTCAAGACCGGCAACTGAGTTGCTTACCAAGACTGCCGCCTGAATTGTTTGACTGGCAGAACCGGCAAATTTAAGTACCGACGAGGCAGTCGATGCGTTTATCTTTCCGCTGCTTGTAAAATTAATACTACCGTTTACCGTGAGCGTTTTGCCATTCACCAACAGATTTTTTGAACTGCCGTTGGTAATGCTTCCTACCGTTCTGTTCGCATCCAAAACACAATCGTTGGCTGGACTTGTGGCAAAAATAATATCTGCGCCTGAAGAGGGGACTGCCCCTGTTGACCAGTTTGCCGGAGTTCCAAAATCGGTGTTGGTGGTACCCTGCCATACATTTCCATTTTGTTCCAAAGCACCCATTTTAGGTGTGGAACCTCTGGTAATGCCGTAATAATCTGTGGTAATTTCTGTAACTGAAACTCCGTTCAATGATGCTGACGCTGAATAATTGATTGCCGAAGTACCTCCTGCACTTGAAAAGTTTGGATTAGTGTTCAGACTGTGTGCGTCACCCCCGGTAGCAGCCTGTAAAAGCGCCAATGTCCCTTTGTCAGATCCGACATACGCCAATACGCCATTCGTTCCTGAAACAAAATAATCGTTGTAATCGCTGGTTAAGCCTGTGGTTCCTGCATTCTTTATGTATAGCGAATAATGCTTGCCGGTTCCCCCGCTGCGGGCATTAAATAAAATATTATTTCTGAAATCACGGGTTGCTGTGTTATACTGGTTATTGAGAGCAGCAGTTGTAGATCCTCCTGAAGAAACAGTACCACCGATATAAACTGAATTAAATAAAATGCTCCTTGCTGATGAAGCATTACTCTCATCCCAGATACCATTTATCAAATATCCGCCGGCGATCCCAACTCCAAGATTGACAATGTTGTTGGCACAGGTAAATGTTCCTCCTGCGAGCTCAATTCCTTCCAAATCAGAAAGATTATCAGAGGAGGCAATAGAAAGACTGTGTATAAAGTTGCTTGAAATTGTTTGTGTTCCGGTTGTTGGTCCGTTGTAATAAATACCACTGACATACACTTTCGCGGTGGTACTGGTGTTCGATAAATCAGATAGAGTATTTCCACTGATTGTTTGGGTGGTTCCTGCAGCGGTACTTGACTGTGTGATACCAATAACTGATGCAGTCGAACCTCCGGTGGATTGTTTACTCGGTGTGGATAAATTCCTGACTGTATTGTTTTCAATCGTGTTCGATCCGGCAATCACAGCGATTCCTCTGGTGCGTGACATTGAAATTATGCCTGAATAATTATTGGTCAGGTTGGCAATGGTATTGCCTGAAATTATATTTGTTCCAGTTGCCGAGTTGCAAAATAATCCATAAACATCCTGCTTTAAGGTCGATGATGATGCTGACGAACTAACATAAATACTGTTAGCTGTAGTCAGGCTTCCAATTAAATTATTACTTAAGGTAGTTGTACCTGATGCTCCCCGTACATACACTGATTCGAACCCATGTGAATAATAATCGGAACCGACCGTGGTGATGGAACCAATATTGTTCGCCGTGATATTCACCGTTCCGATACTGTTATTTATCATCCCGTGCGATGTTGAATAATTATTGGATTGCCCGTCAAAAATTACCGAAGGAGTTGAGGTATAACCGACGCCACCGGTAAGAAGGTTAATACTTGTTATAATACCACCACTTATTGTGGCATTGGCAGTAGCCGGGGTTGTGCTTCCGGAAACTGAAAATGTAACGGTTGGTGCTGTTGTATAACCACTGCCCCCGTTTACAAGTGTTATACCAGTTACTACTCCACCACTCATCGTAGCAGTTGCCAAAGCTACCGGTGTTGTGCTGGTAATTGATCCATTTCCAGTGGTTGCACCTATTGTATTGCCGGTTACATCAAAATTGCCTGAATACAGGAAAATGCCGTCCCATGGATTATCTTCAGTACTGCTGTAATTCATACCGGAGATGATATTGTTTGAAATGGTTGTTGCCGCACCTGATCCTGCATAGGCGTAAATTGCACAGAAATAGACTGCATATGGCGAGGTAAAAGACCAGGTCCCTGCACACAAGGGGGCATTTCCCCCAATATAATTGCCGCTGATGACATGTTCGTTGGTCGTACTGATTCGTATTGCATTGTATGACAAAGCATTGGCAGTTGCATTAAAAGGGGCCTCCTCATAAATGCTGTTACCTGAAATTGTAAAACCAACGGAAGCGCTGTTAATATTAATTCCGTTTGAACTTACTCCGGTTTGAAAAGTATTGTAAATATTGTTATTTCGAATAATACAACCGTTATTTTCGCGGCCACCGGTGCCTGAAGAAATTATGCCGTTATAGGGTCTGTTGCTTCCTGAGCACGTAAGGTTACAATTTTCCAAAGTATTGTTGTCGTTTCCGTTGCCGGTATTACTACCGCCAAAGCTTACAATACCTATTGATGAACTAAGCGATGATGCTGTGATATTACAGTATTTAATGGTATTGTTTTCGGAAGAATTAACAAAACGGATTCCAGCTGCACCATTTCCTGTACTTGTTCCTGCGATGCTTAAACTGTTTGGAGTTCCCGTTCCGTTCATCCTGCCGTCGATGGTAACATTATCAGCCCCATTTAAGTCAATTACGGCACCATTATAAGCGCTCGAAATGGAAAACGCACCGGTAGGATAAATCAAAACCGAAGTATAGTTTGCATTCCCGCTTCCGCTGGCATTTAAAGAAGCTGCAGCAGTTTCGGAAGTATTACCTGTAATTTGCAGTATTATTTGCCCTTGAAAAATTCCACTGTTTATGGCTGCAAAAGCGAGTTGTAACCTTGAATAATCGGCACCCGTGCCACCAACTGTTTTAGTTGTTTGACCATTAGAAATTCCTGCACAAAGAAATAAAAAAACCAAAATTGATATTGCTGTTTTCATGATTTAACTGGTTTTTTTAATTGTTTGTTTCCCGCAACTGGCAGGACAGTTTTAAATAAATTTTACTTCGCAAAGTTTAACCTTTTAAACCCCCTAAGAATTACACAATTCCAATAATATCTTAAATCATTCACACATCAGCCAAGAATCAGACATGCAAATATTTTATTCAAAAAATTTAACATCTCAGCCAGCATAATATCAAGTAAATCAAAATATTAAGTAAAACTATTGATTTATGCTGTCATAGTTCTAAGTAAATTGCTGATAATGGGGGTGCGAATTGCTGGTTTTTCTCTCTGCATTTTGGAAGCTTACGGGCAAATAATGCTATGATATTGATAATTAGTAAATTATTGTCATTTAAATAAGACTTACAAAAATCTGGAAATTAAATTTTCAAGAGTGGCGATTTCCAAATCGCCAATTTTTAATCCCGAATTGGAATTCGCGACACCCAAAAAAAATAGTACTTTCACACCTTTAATTGCAGTTTAAATTATGCCAAAAATAAGGGTAACAAAACGTTTTCATTTCGAAATGGCGCACACATTGTACGAATACGACGGACTGTGCCGGAACATTCACGGTCATTCATATTATCTCGAAGTTACTTTAATTGGTGAACCGCGAAACGAACCGAAACATCCAAAAGATGGCATGGTTCTCGATTTTGGTGAAATAAAGGAGATTGTAAA
>DATITY010000021.1:0-3300 GCA_035467235.1 Draconibacterium sp.
ATAAAAGAAACCGTATGCGTTTATAATAAAACTGCCTGCAGCAACCGAAGCTGAAATGCCGAGTGTTTTGGAGCCCCACATCAGCCCGTTTGCCCTTGCCTGCTGATTAACAGGCAAAATATCGATGGCCATTCCATCGACTGCAATGTCCTGAAAAATGGCAAACAGGCTTACTGAAAAAGCGGCAACCATCAGTAACGTTAAATTGTTAAGAGGATCGGGTATAAATGCCATCGATAAAAAACTGGCAACCAACCCGAGCTGGCCGAAAATAATCCATGGTCGTCTTCGACCCATTGGCAGCCAGGTAAATCTGTCCATTAAGGGGGCGGCAATAATTTTAAAACTCCATGGAATTAGGGCGATAGCAGTAAAACTGCCAATTTCAGCCGGACTTTTCCCATTCATGGCCATCCATGCAGGCAAACCAAAAATTACCATTCCCTCCGGAATTCCCTGTGCAAGGTATAGCGCAGAAAATGACAGATACCGTAATACTGCATTTTCTGAAAGTGCTGGAAATCGATTGATTAATGAATTTTTCACAATCCCTGATAAAATGAATACACTTTTGGATTTAAGCCTGCTGCAGCATTCTTCAGTTCTTCCGACAAGTTACCATAAACCTCAAGATCAAAGTCAGACATTGCGAGCAGTTGGCCAAGCAGTGTACCAATATTTCCCATGTGTGCCAGCACCGCATTTGAATCGGAATAGGTTTCGCGGACAACACACTCCGTTTCGCCGGGATTAAAGAACCAGTCGTACTGTAATGCACCTGTTTCATTTGCTTTTACAGCAGGCACACATTGCGCTGCAATTTTTTTAAACTCTTCCACTTTACCACTGTGGATTTTAAACTTTGCTGTAATTTGAATGTTTTGCATAATTTATTTTTTTATTCGTTTATCCATTGCTCAAAACTCTGATTTGGTTCACCATCCGGGTAGTTCCAGTCGGGTTTTAGCCTTAGTCCGCTTTTATCGTTTTGTATAAAATCAAAACCTTCATTTATATCATCTTCACGGTTAACTTTAATCAGGTATATTGAAATATTGTTGCTTTCAGTATTGATAATTTCTGATTCAATATGTTGAATTTTAAGGGCATTGGTGATAATTTCGGCCTGACAAATATCCTTTGTCGCCCAAACAAATCCGTCAGTTCCCGAAATCAGGCTGTTTAGCTCAACCGTAACCGAAAGTTCAATACTGATTTCGACCGGCAATTGCAGTGTTTGCTGCTGATAAAGGGTTTTAAGGGGTAGTGGTTTTCCACGTTGAAAAACAACTTCCCCTTTGGCGTTTAATGTACCCTTTATTTTTATCATGGTGATTTTATTGAACCGGATTATTGCTCAAATCATCCATACGTTTGTACAAATAAGCCCACGAATCCTGGATTGAACTTCTGAATTTTGCCCGCAGTTTTTCTGTTTCATCCTTGCCTTTTGCTTTTTCAACCATTTCCCAAACGGCATCGCGTTTAACATCGAGTGCAGCAAAGTTTTTATATGGTGTTGTTACGTAATAGTCAGCGCTTTCAGGACTTCCGCCATCAACATCATACCAGTAACTCCGATTATCGCCTTCCGTTTTTTTCATAATGTTGCCAATTTCACTTACTACTTCTTTAAAAAGGACACTGTTTTCAACCTTGAAAAAACTTACCCAGATTACACCCATTTCAGCAGCAGTAGCTTTACTAAACTCGGGCATACTTGTTGCAAAGTTGTTTTCACTGCTTTCAATATGAGGAACAATTTGATACATGGCAATCTGCCGGCATTTTTTCCCTGCTTCATCATTTTCATCATCCATTTCGGCCCAGTTTTTACTTCTCGATGCCAACACGTAAACCGAACCTTTGCCATTGTACCTTTGCCACATTGTCCAAGTCCATTCGCCTTTGTTTTCAAGATAACAGGCTTTCCATGCCTTAATTCCTTCTTCAAAATCGCGTTCATGCCCGTTTTTAACAGTAAATTCGGTGGTGGAAAGAATGAATTTTTCCTGAGCCTGAGCAACTGAGTTCATCGATAGACCTGCAACAATAAATAAAACTACCATTGCCATTCTACTTGTTTTTTGTACAGATAACTTCATTTTTTAGTTTTTTAATTTACCTACTCTGCTGATAAAGGATTTTCGGTATTCTCCTGTGATTCAGTTAAATCATAATCCAAAATTACGTCTATTAAAAACCTTCCTCTTGGATATTTTGCGCAAACACTTGTGTTTTTCGGTTAATTCAAACTTGAAATATTAATATGTTAATTGAAAACTGAAAAGAAACAAACAACACTAAAATCTCATATATTTGAACAACCAAATCTTTGAAAATTAAAATATGAAATCGGGTAAAAAACAAAGCGATTACGGATTACTGGAAAACAAGGTTATTCATTATGCTCTTCAACTGCTGGCCCTTTCGCTTTTAATCTACTTTTGTTTCGAAATAATAAAACCATTTATATCATTGCTGTTATGGAGCTCTGTGCTGGCAATTACTTTGTATCCGTTACACAAAAGGTTTACCCGCTTGCTTAAAGGCAGGAAATGGATTTCAGCAACGATCATAACATTGGTTATGTTTTTATTTATCATTGGTCCGGCAACCATGCTTACATTGGCTACTGTTGATGAGTTTAAGGTTATTACTGAAGCATACAAAGAAGGGAGATTACAAATTCCGCCTCCGGACGAGACTGTCAGGAACTGGCCGGTTATTGGGGATAATTTATACAATCTGTGGAATGAAGCATCGGTCAACGTAAAGGACATGTATATTAAATATGCAGAAAAAATAAACCCGGTTGCATTTAAATTATTTGATCTTTTATCGAGTGTCGGAATGGGTATTCTTTTGCTGATGGCTTCTTTTCTGGTCGCGGGAATTATGATGGTTTACGGCGAAAAAGGTGCTGAACTTGCCAACATGTTTTTTGCGAGATTGGTCGGGAAAAGGGGTGAAGCCATGGAAAACTCAGTTGCCATTACGGTTCGAAATGTTGCGAAAGGAGTAATTGGCGTTGCATTTATACAGGGAATGCTGGCAGGTGTCGGGCTTATAATTGCAGGTGTTCCGCTGGCCGGATTGTGGGCATTACTGGGTATGGTATTGTGCATTATTCAAATCGGAATGATGCCGGTTTCAGTAGGAGTAGTTATTTATATATGGACTTCAGCCGATACAACAACTGCAATTTTACTGACCATCTGGATGCTTTTTATTGGAATCATCGACAATATTCTTAAACCAATAATGATGGGTATCGGGGCGCCGGCACCAATGCTGGTT
>DATITY010000022.1:0-3442 GCA_035467235.1 Draconibacterium sp.
CAGTATCAAAATATTGACAAAGGAAAAAACATTAAAAAAGAATAAGGTTGTATCGGATGATTTTGAAAAAGCAGATGTCGCATTCAACTGAATGATTCAATCGGGAAGTAAGGCAGAAAATGGAATACAAAGATTATTACAATATTCTCGGTGTCAGTAAAAATGCTACCCAGGATGATATTAAAAAGGCATACCGGAAATTAGCCGTAAAATATCATCCTGATAAAAATTCGGGTAGCAAGGCTGCTGAAGACAAGTTCAAAGATGTTGGCGAAGCCTATGAAGTACTGAAGGACCCGGAGAAGCGCAAACAATATGACCGGCTGGGAGCCAACTGGAAACAATATCAAAATGCAGGTTTTGATCCTTCCGGATTTAATTTTTCAGGAGGTGGCCCGGGCGGTAATTATCATTATGAATTTCAGGGAGATCAGTCTGATATGTTTGGACGCAGCGGATTTTCAGACTTTTTTGAGTCTTTTTTTGGGAGATCAGGGAGGAATTTCGGAGGATTCGCTGAAAATGACGGGAATATTCCTGGCCATGATTTGTCAGGGGAAGTGACGATCTCGCTTCAGGAAGCATATTACGGTACAGAACGAATAATTGATTTGGGGAATGAAAAAATAAGGGTGAAGATTAAACCAGGATCATATAACGGTTTAAAGCTCAGGATAAAAGGTAAAGGGCAAAAAGGGATGACTGGTACTTCAGGCAATTTGATTCTCGCCATAAATGTGCAACCGCATCCTGTTTATGAAAGAAAAGGCGACAACCTGTTCATGGAAGTTCCCGTTGATTTATTTACGGCCTTGCTGGGGGGCAAACAAAAGATTGCGACGTTATCGGGAGATTTGAACATTTCCATCCCTGAAGGAACACAAAATGGAAAACAATTAAGGCTTAAAGGGAAAGGTATGCCGCAGTACGGCAAATCGGGGTTTGGCGATTTAATTGTAAAATTAAATGTAAGCATGCCAAAACAACTGACCCGTGAACAAAAAGAACTGGTATTAAAATTAAAAGAAAGTTTCCAAAGACAATTCACGAATTAATAAACAGTAACAATGAAAGGCGATTTTAATGAAATAATTAACAGCAGTAAACCAACCCTGGTTGATTTTTATGCCGATTGGTGCGGCCCCTGCAAAGCACAGGCTCCAATCCTTAAGGAAGTTTCACGCGAAGCGGGCGAAATGGTGCGGATTATAAAAATTGACGTCGATAAAAACAACCTGGTAGCACAGAAATACCAGATAATGGGTGTTCCTACGCTTATATTGTTTAAAAACGGGCAACCCGTTTGGAGACAATCCGGTGTAGCAAACAAACAGCAACTATTGAGTGTGATACACCAAAATATTTGAAAATTGTAATAAAACATGCACAGATTGAATTGTTAATTTAATGAATCTATATGAATAACACTTTGATTGAGTTTTACGATAAAAATTCGCATCCTCAGTTAATCGGGTTCATGGAAGCGATTGTTCAGCGGGATTTATTATTCAGGGCCAGCGCGCTGGAAAACATATTTAAAAACAATGATGAAATTAACCGTGCGGTAGAAAGGGCTGTTGCAATTTATTGTAACAATGGCATGTCAATCGAACATAATTTTAAAACAATATATATTTCCGATTGCGGTAAAAAGCACATAATGAGAGACTGGATGCTTACTAAACAAGCCTTTTACCTGGTAATGTTAAACGGAGATCCCGACAATTTAAATGTTGGACGCATTCAACTGGAGTTATTAAACAGGTTATTTTGATTTTGTCCTGTTGAAATTAATCACACCCCCGGTTTTTTCAATAATACAGTATTGAAAAGTATTTACCTGAAATCCTTCCGGTATTCTGAAGGGGTTTTCTTCATGATAACTTTGAAGTAGTAATTGAAATTGGCCAGATTGTTATATCCGCACTCGTAGCAGATGTGGGTAATGGGTTTATCGGTTTCCGAAAGCAGTTTGGCTGCAATTCCAATTCTTACGCTTTTTACGTAATCCATAAAAGTTTGCCCGGTTTTCTTTTTAAAATACCTGCAAAACGAACTGGGCTCCATGAAAACCAGTTTGGAGGCGTCTTTCAGGTTAATTCCTTCCTGTATATTCTGAAAAACGTATTCGTAAATTTTATCAATCTGTTCGCGGTCTTTGTCGTACGAACTTGGCATGGCCGACGGAAGTGCAAGAAACTCCCTGTCGTCAATTTTGAGTAACAGATTAAATACTTTAAGTAGTTCAATGTATCTTTCAAGGCCTTTTAATTCGACCATTTTACGGAGGGTGGCAGCCACTTTTTCGGTTTTTGGCCCACGGAATAAAATTCCGCTGTCGGCAAGTTTCAGCAGTTCCATTACTTCCTCCAATTCAGGTATTTTAAAGAAATCGGAGCTAATGATATTTTCATAAAAATGCGTTACAATGCATTCAGGTTCATGGTCCAAATCGAATTCCAGCACTTCCCAGCAGTGCGAGATATTGGGCCCCAGCAATACCAAATCGCCCGGGGTGTAACTTGAAATATGGTTTCCCACAATCCGCCTTCCCGAGCCTGATGTAATCAGGTTTAATTCGTAATTTTTGTGTGAGTGAATCTTTTCCGAATTTGGGTCCATTTTCAACTGACGGGTAATAAACGAATGCTTGTTGGGAACAAATATTTTTTCGTAAACAAACTCCATAATACACTTTTTTAACCTTTCCAAACAAATATAATGGAATATTTGAAAAACACGGTCAAAATTCAATGTAAAAAAACCAATATACAATAAGCATTTAAAATCGCATTGGTTTTCCTTTGTTATGCTGTTTAAATTTCAATTAAACATTAAACAAGTAATATTATGAAGTTACCATTAACTGGTATAATACCACCCATTGTAACACCCTTAATCAGCAATACAGAGCTTGATATTCAGGGGTTAAAAAATTTAATCGACCATATTTTAGGTGGAGGGGTTCATGGTGTTTTTTTGCTGGGTACAACCGGCGAAGCCACAAATCTGGATTACAACCTGCGCAAAGAGTTTATTCATAAAGCCTGCGAATTTGTGGGAAAAAAAGTTCCTGTTGTAGTTGGAATTACCGACACCTGCATGCAGGGTTCACTGGATATTGCGCATACCACAAAAGATGCAGGCGCCGATGCATTGGTTATTTCATCGCCCTATTATTTGCCCATTTCGCAGAACGAATTTGTGGCTTACCTCGAAGA
Organism: Draconibacterium sp.; assembly: GCA_035467235.1. Taxonomy (GTDB): domain Bacteria; phylum Bacteroidota; class Bacteroidia; order Bacteroidales; family Prolixibacteraceae; genus Draconibacterium. The sequence goes on from DATITY010000022.1 coordinate 3,222, forward strand.
ACTTGTTCCTCAGTTGCCATTGCCTTTTATGATGTACAATATGCCATCGTGCACTAAAATGCACATGTCGGTGAATACGGTGCGGAAAGCAAAGGAACTTGGCGCTATCGGCATAAAAGACAGTTCAGGAAACCTGCCTTACCTGCTTTCTTTAATCGAAGAGTTTAAAGATTCTCCCGAATTTGCAGTTATTGCCGGGTCTGAGATTTTTATCCCGGAGA
>DATITY010000023.1:0-4658 GCA_035467235.1 Draconibacterium sp.
ATGCAATTACGCCGTACAAGGCATATGAACACATTTTAAACCGCAGGTTCGAAGAAGCAATCAAGATTTTGCTGGAAGTGCAAAGCAGGCTGGGAGTAAATGAAGGTTTATCGAGTGCGCTTTCGGATGCATACCACAAACTGGCATTTCAAACGCTGGCCGATCAGGTAAAAAGAAGTGTTCGCACCACCCCCGGAAACAACTGGATGTTTCGAATCGGGCATCCTGAAGATCATCCTTTAAAATTCAGAAATGAACTGCTTCGGAAAGAGGAGTCGAGCGGACTTTTCCCCCTTTTAAAGGAAAAAACCCCCGTTCGGATGGATTTAACGCACAGTTGCTGGAGCGACATTTTTTTCCTTGGCATGGATTATCCTGATGGCGCGCAGGTACTTAACATTTCTGTTGATCTGAGTATCTCCGATACCGGCAAACCGGTGCCACCGATTGAAACTTATTTGAGGGTAATCGACGAACCGGTAATCAGGCTGGTAAGCACCGATCTGGAAGCAACGGCAGATATTCAGTTTATTTCTGAGATTTTTGATTTTGCAAAAGATTATCTCGGCTTGTTAAAGGCTGCGTTAATTGCTTCCGGAATTGTACCACCCGGAATGGAAGGAGTTGATTTACCGGTTTCAGCGCTGCTTGAGAAGATGATTGGACCCGGTCTGGGACTGGAGATTGTCAGTCAGGTGAACAACATACCAAAAGGTTCGCGACTGGCGGTATCGACTAATCTGCTGGCTTCGCTAATTTCGCTGTGCATGCGCGCAACGGGTCAGACCAACCGGATAAACGGAATTCTTGAAGAAGAGGAACGCCGGCTGGTAGCAGCAAAAGCAATTTTAGGTGAATGGCTCGGCGGATCAGGCGGTGGATGGCAGGATTCAGGGGGAGTGTGGCCCGGAATAAAAACCATAAAAGGGTGTAAAGCGAAGGAAGGCGATCCTGAATTCAATATCAGCAACGGAAAATTACTGCCAAACCATATCATACTTTCTGATGATGAAGTTACTGCTGAAACAAAACAAAAACTTCAGGATTCATTAGTCATGGTCCATGGAGGAATGGCGCAGGATGTGGGCCCGATTCTTGAAATGGTGACTGAAAAATACCTTCTGCGATCGGAAAAAGAGTGGATTGCACGTCAAAATGCACTGACCTACTTCGACCAGATTGTAGAACAGCTAAAAATTGGCGACATTAAGAAAATTGGCGAATTAACCCAAACCAATTTTGATGGGCCCATTCAGGATATTATTCCCTGGGCAACTACAGCCTATACTGAAAAGATTATTGAAAAAACAAAAACTGAGTTTGGTGATAATTTCTGGGGTTTTTGGATGATGGGCGGAATGTCGGGCGGCGGAATGGGTTTTATTTTCGCTCCGGAAATCAAAAAACGGGCGCAGGAATGGTTGCTGAAAACCATGCTTCAGATAAAAAAGGAGATGGAAACTTCGGTCCCATTTGCCATGGATCCTGTTGTTTATGATTTCAAAATAAACGAAAGGGGAACCTTTGCTTCAATTGCAACCGGCGAAACGGCGTTACTTCCAATCAAATATTATACGTTGTTGTTGCCCCGACTTCTAAAAAAAGAAATCAACGAATTAACCGTTTGCCGTCGCAACGAACTGCAGGTTTTATCGACTTCACAAAAAATGAATGGTTCATACAATTTGTTTGTTTCCGGTTTATTTGACCGCATGATTCCTGATGCGAAAATGGATGGACAAAAGAAACTTGATTTAAATGAGTTGCTTGAAAACCATGGATTTAATTCCGAATTTCATTCAATAATCAAATCAGCATTAAAGAGCGGACAAATTGGATTGGCTCAAAACCGGCTGAGAACAGGCATCAAGATAACCGATTCAAAAGCGGATGAAATTGAAACAATAGACCCGGAAAAAAGGGAACAGCTTATTGAAACTGGGAAAAAAGCACTTCAAAACGGAGAACTTGCCATTGTTACCCTGGCTGGCGGTGTCGGAAGCAGATGGACTAAAGGAGCGGGGGTGGTAAAATCGCTTCATCCGTTTTCTAAATTCTCCGGGAAACACAGAAATTTCATCGAAATTCATCTTGCAAAAAACAGAAAAACTGCAAAAAAATATAATGCTCTCCTACCCCATGTTTTTACAACAAGTTACCTTACACATCAACCCATTCAGGAATTTCTCGTTTCGAATGGAAGTCTGAACAACGGTTCTGTTTTTCTCTCACCAGGACAGTTTATTGGCCTCCGGCTTTATCCTACAGAAAGGGATCTTCGTTTTTACTGGGAAGAGTTATCACAGCAAATTCTTGATGATCAGGCGCAAAAAATGCGCGACAGCCTGCGTAATGCATTAATCAACTGGACAAAAAATAACGGTGAAGGGGAAAATTATACTGATAACCTGCCACAGCAATGTATTCATCCGGTTGGTCACTGGTTCGAAGTTCCAAACCTTTTGATCAACGGTACGCTTCAGAAATTAATTGAGGCGAATCCAAATCTGAATTATCTCCTTGTTCATAATATTGATACTCTGGGTGCCAATTCAGATCCGCTGCTTCTCGGAAACCACATTTCAAATAACAATGCCCTTTCGGTTGAAGTTATCTCGCGGTGGTTTGACGATCGGGGCGGTGGTTTGGCCAACGTAGATAATAAACCCCGCCTGGTGGAAGGGCTTTCTTTGCCTAATGAACAAATTGAATTTGAACTCAGTTACTATAATTCAAATACATTCTGGGTTTCAATCGATCCGCTTTTGGCATCCTTTAAACTTACCCGTGCTGATTTGCCAAATAAGGAAAAAGTAAGGACAGCGGTCATGGAAATGGCGCGTCAAATCCCAACCTACATTACATTGAAAGAAGTGAAAAAGCGTTGGGGAAAAGGTCAGGAAGATATTTATCCGGTAACACAGTTCGAGAAACTTTGGGGAGATATGACGGCGCTTTCAGAGTTAAAAACCGGCTATTTTCATGTACCCCGGAAAAGAGGTCAGCAGTTAAAGGAAGTTGCTCAACTGGACGGATGGTTGCGGGATGGATCGGCCGCTTATATTGAGGAACTTTGTGATTGGGATTAATTTCAAATAAATACCATTAATAATTCTATGGCTAAAAAAGTTTTTGTATCAGGCTGCTTTGACATGCTGCACAGCGGGCATGTTGCATTTTTTGAAGAAGCCTCGCAACACGGAGATCTGTATGTTGGAATTGGTTCCGATACAACCATTCAGCAATTGAAAGGCCGGCCAACCATTAATACTGACAAGGAAAGACTGTATATGGTTAAAGCCATAAAACATGTAAAAGATGCATGGGTGAATAGTGGCAGCGGTTTAATTGATTTCAGCAGGGAAATCAGGGAATTGAAACCCGATATTTTTTTCGTGAACGAAGATGGCTTTACGCCAGACAAAATAAAACTATGCGACGAAATTGGGGCACAATTACTGGTAAGCAAGCGCATACCTCAAGATGGTTTACCTGCCCGCTCAACCACTGCACTTCGCACGGTTTGTAATATTCCATTCCGGCTCGATTTGGCCGGTGGATGGCTTGATCAGCCTTTTGTGTCAAAATATTATCCTGGCCCGGTAATTACCATCAGTGTTCACCCTGATTACCAGTTTAACGACCGCAGCGGAATGTCGAGCAGTACCCGCAAAAAAGCCATTCAACTATGGCAAACCGACATTCCTGAAGGCAACAGGGAAATTCTGGCAAAAACCTTGTTTAGTTTTGAGAATCCACCGGGAACAAAGGTCATTTCCGGTTCTCAGGATTCAATTGGAATTGTGTTTCCAGGAGCAAATAAACTAAATTACAGCAAAGGAAATTACTGGCCCGATTCGATTGAAGCTGAAACAAACAACGATATTCTCGAGTTTATTGAAAACCACCTGTGGTTTATAACACTTGGCCCGCGAATTGGTGATTTCGATGTTTTGTCGGGGACAAATATTAACCAGCCCAATGCAATGAATCTGGCCAACGCTGCAAACAAATGCTGGGAGGCCATAAAAAATAAAGAACTGAGTCTTTTTGGAAAAGCATTCCGCGAAAGCTTTGAAGCCCAGATTGCCATGTTTCCGAACATGGTCAATCCGGATATATTGGAAATTATTGGAACCTACAAAAATGATGCACTGGGATGGAAATTAAGTGGCGCCGGTGGTGGCGGATACCTTGTATTGGTTTCTGAAAAACCGGTAAAAAATGCGATACAAATCAGGATTGTAAGACCTTGATTTTTGCAGACAGTTTGCTATATTTTCATGTTGGCGCAGAGTTTTAATTTTTATTTCATAACCAGTATTTTCTTATGAAGAATTTCACAATTAATAAAAGTATTGATGCTTAAATATCTTTTGTCAGTAGTTGTGATATCCTCTTTTTCAATTTGTTCAGCCCAGAATCCATTTCAGTTTTCTGTTTCAAACACAACGCTGGCAGCCACCGACAGTGTACTTCCATTTTGGTTTGCAGCCAATCAGCACGGTAAAATCAATGCCACCAATTCTTTCCTGAACATCACCGATCTTGCCATCGGACAAGCATATAACGACAAGCCTGAAACAAAATTTGACTGGAGTTGGGGTGGCAATTTTATTGCTACATTTGGGAATTCAGACAATTATTATCAGTTAAAC
>DATITY010000024.1:0-1892 GCA_035467235.1 Draconibacterium sp.
CTACCATTGAGCCACTGCCCGATTTAAGGATCGATTTAACCTCCGACCGGGCTTATGCCGTAAATACAACCCAGTTTTACAATTACGATTACTCAACCGGTAATTTCAATGCAAACAGCATGACCGAATCGGGTAATTTCAGCATGTCAACCATTACCTGGGGAACGGCATTTTTCTCGTTTGGGAAAGGTAATGATTACCAATCGGAATCATTCGAGAATTTAAAAGCCAACAGGCCTGTTATTGCACACCGGCTTGCAGCCGATCGACCTGCTGACAACGGATTTGGATACGATCCTACAGCACCAAATCCAGATCATCCCGAATATCCCGATGGCTATGGCCCGAACTCCGCCGAAGTTTTGGTTCCCGCCTTTTTAGCGGCGTATCAGGACAAAGACCCCGAAGATGTGTCGCTCAGTATGTTCCCTTCCATAAAATACATGAGGCCCAACTGGCAAATCCGTTACGAAGGAATGGTATCAAAAATTCCGGGACTGAACAAATACATCCGCTCGCTCAATTTTATGCATGCTTACCGTTCAACCTATAATGTTGGCTCATTTATTACCAACCTGAAATATCAGCAGGAAGCCGACGGATTCACCTATATGCGCGACATTTCCAATAATTTTATTTCGCCATACGATTTTAATTCGGTAAGTATCATGGAATCATTTAGTCCGCTGATTAACATGGACATTATGTGGATGAGCGATTTTACAACCCGCGGGGAAATTAAGCGCTCGCGAAGCCTGCAACTGGCATTTGCCAACAGCCAGCTAACCGAAACTTTGAGTAACGAATATACTTTGGGTGTCGGCTACCGGTTTACTCAAATGGATATAATAATAAAAACAAAGAAAAAGCAGCAGGCTTATTCAAACGACCTGAATATACGTGCCGATTTTTCGTACAGAAAGAATTTAACAATGCTTCGCCAACTGGATGAAGACAAAGATCAGCTAACTGCCGGACAAAGCGCATTTACCATAAAAACCTACGCCGACTATCAATTGAGCGACCGCTTTCAAATGCGGATTTTCTACGACCAAATTATCAATACTCCTTATACGTCGTTGTCGTTTCCAACATCGAATACCAATATTGGTGTAAGTTTCAGGTTTACACTGGCACAATAAAAAAATAATCTTATACAGAAAATTCGTTATTTTTGCTAAAAACATGGTTATGGAATATACTGCTGTAATTAAAAAAGATGGTGAATGGTGGATTGGCTGGATTGAGGAAATCCAGGGGGTAAATTGCCAGGAAAGTACAAAAGAAGAGCTTGTCGAAAGTTTGAAAATCACGTTAAAAGAAGCAATAGAATTCAACAGAAAAGATGCTAAAAACCTTGCAGGGAGTAACTTTTTAGAAGAAAAGATTGCTGTATGAAACGAACGTCCCTGATCAAACATCTTAGAAGAAACGGCTGCATTTTGATTCGGGAAGGAGGCAATCACTCCTGGTGGTTAAATCCGCAAAAAAATCTTCGCTCAGCTGTACCTCGTCATTCTGAAATAAAGGAATTGCTTGTTAAGAAAATTTGTTTGGACTTGGGCATACCACAACTATAAAATTAAAAAATTGCTCTTTGACTTTGATTTTGATTTTTTTTTTTATTCTTTTGAACCAGAATTATAAAACAATGATTAAAAATACAAATACAATATGGCTTCCGTGGTGGGGTCTTCTTACGTAAGTCAGGAGTTAAAGAGCCATATTGGTATTTTTTAAAAATATTTCAAAATGAGCCTGCTCCTGTAAAGAGCAGGTTTTTTAATTTATGAATAAACTGGTTACAAATAGAATTTCTGAGATTGCAAATCTTTGTCAAACCTATAGGGTTGATAAACTGTGGATTTTTGGTTCTACAAATACTCCGGCTT
>DATITY010000025.1:0-2558 GCA_035467235.1 Draconibacterium sp.
CAGTTTTAAAATCACTTCTTCTTCCACGTCAGTTGCTTCAGTCTGATTTTCAGATTCGGTTACCTCCTTTTTAAATTCACCCGAACGCAACTGATTTTGTAATTCGATTGAGAACGATTTCTCGAGCGCCTGAATTTTAAGTTCTTTGGCGACAGAACCCGCTGTGTCGATTTCGAGTGTTACCACATTTAAAACCTGTTGAATGAGGTTTTGTTTGGTGTTTACACTTTGTATGCGATCGAGTGGAACTGTCAATATTTTTTTGCGGAAATAGCCTTTCTTTAATACAAACTCGCCATTCGATATGTAAAAAATGAAGTTCAGATAATACAGAATGGTGTGAACTACCAATAAGACCAGTACGACAATTACCACCATTCCCGGAACAAGGAACCCTTTGAAATATTTTTCCTGAAAAACGGCAACAAGTATTACTGGCCAGAACATTCTGATGAATTGTTGCACACTGAAAATAAAAATCAGTACCAGTCCTTTTGCTGATTGCCGGGTTGGAACTGTCAAATCGACCTTATTCATACCGGCTGATTTTATCAGAAATGAATGCTTTCAGCTTTTGGGCATCGGCTGTAAGCAGACCGGGTATGGAAAGGTCGCTGGCACTGCCTCCGGCCGTAAATATTTTCACCGATGACAAACCGAAAAGTTTTGCCAAAATTCCCTGGCTGACTTCCACATGCTGAATGCGGTTAAACGTAACCGATATTTGTTTGTAGTAAATTAATCCGGTTTTGAATGAAATGTCTTTTTCACGCAGCAAATAACCCTTTTTTGGAAATCCGAGAAGCGAAATTATGATGCTGTAAATAATCAGAACAACAATTCCTGTAACAATTGCAGCTATAATCAAACCCGGAAGTATTTCATCGGAAAAAACAAGAAATGAGATAAAACCTCCTGCCAGTAAAAGAGCGAAAATGGCAATCCGGATAAAAATAATTTTTAAATATCTTTTATCCAGGCGGTTAAAATCTTCGGCTATTATCTCGGGTAAATTTTCAGGTAAAAGAACTGTATTGGTAAAGTTTTCCATATCAAAGATATTATACTGATTTTGACCGCAATTTAATATTAATTTGCCTTCGGATTAAAATGGTTATCCTTTCCAGGGACGCACACGATTGAGGTTTCCGGCCAGAATTTCGTTGGCAATGTTTACATCTTCCACCATCTGGAAATCATACATTCCGGCGCACACAAAGTCGGCGCCGTTTTCGAATGCATATTTAAAACCGTCTTTTGGCAGAATCGCACCGGCTGCCATTACTTTAAAACCGATTACAGGTTGTGGAAGTTCGTTAATGTAACGAATGGTTTCTTCGGGCGAGAAATCGAATTTGTTGTCGTGCCACTCGGGATTCCTGGCGCTCCAGTAGTTGTGGTGGTGCATGGTTTTCATCCAGAAATCAGTCTGGAAACCAATATCAACACATGCTTTCACTGTTTCAATTTTGTGGGCGCCAATTCCGACCAGTAACCCGTTTTGTCTTACTAAATCCATTACTTTGGCAATTACGTCGGGTTTTCCGTTTTCCATGTAGTAATCTGCCGTTTCGCCCTGAATATAACAGGCAACTGCACCAGTGTCGATAGCCTTTTTCACCTTGTCCATGTAGTCGTTTATGGGCATTGGATGTGCTCCTTTGTCATCGTAATTCAGCCCGGCACAGTCGGAAATAAACTGGATTTTGCCTATTCCGCGTTTCCAGTATTCATCGATGAGCGCACACAAAATCGGGTTGGTAAGCAACGTGTTTATTCCGCATTTTTCGGCTAACAAAAGTGTGGCAAATATTTTTTCCTTTTGATGATAGGCTTTTACGAGCTGCGAAACATAAATCAGGTCACGCGAGTGTGCCCAGCCCGAAAGCAGGTTTCCTCCCAAAATCAGTTTACTGAAAGGAACATCTTTAATTTTACCCATCGGAATCGGGCCTTTCAACTCCTTCAAACTGGCAATATTCAGGGTTTTGGCGCTGGCGCCGGTAACCGCATCAACAAGATTGCGTTCCTCGTAACTTTCCCATTTCGATTTTTCGTACAGTGCATAGCCAAAAGCGCCAACCACGGGCAACGCCGACAATCCTTTGATTAATGTTCGTCTGTCGAGAGCGGCGTGTTCCAGAACTACTTCGGTTTGATTCTGAGCTTCAGGTTTTTCAGCTTCAACAACATTTTCAACAGGCTTCGATTCTGTAACACGGTTCTTTCGGAATAAAACCGGAATGCCCAGCAAATGGCCGGTTGGCAAAAGTAACAAAACGAGTAACGCAAACAATTCGACCAGGTTTTTATTAACCACCAGATAATGTCCTTCGCTGATTACATTAAAATCGTTACTCACAAATGGCGGGTTCGACAGCCAGTACAAAAAAAGCAACGACATGCCAACCACTGCACCCACACGTTCGAACAAACCAAAAATAAGGGTAACACCAACCACAATCATTCCGATGATATTGAGCCAGTCAACCATTACCAACAATGACGGACTTTCGGCAATCCAGTGAAAAACGGGTGCAAACCACCACGACGAAGCC
>DATITY010000026.1:0-11377 GCA_035467235.1 Draconibacterium sp.
AACTCTTTTTATTTAACGTCAAAAATGACAATTTAATCTGTATTTCTCAATATTTATAAAAGTTTAAGTTTGCTGTTCAAAAATTGCTACGATACAATAAATTATTACTTTTGCCACTCTACAAAAAACAATACTATTCGAGTTAAATATGTCAGAAACTATTAAGTTAAGGAAAGGGCTGAATATTAAGCTAAAAGGAAGTGCAAAACCTGAGCTGGAAACTTTACCTGTTCCGGCAACAGTTGCACTGAAACCTACCGATTTCCCTGGACTTACTCCAAAACTCAAAGTTAAAGCCGATGCTTTGGTTAAAGCCGGAGATGCTTTGTTTTACGACAAATACCACCCGGAAATCATTTTTACCGCTCCGGTTGGAGGTAAAGTGGTTTCGGTAAACCGGGGTGAAAGACGTAAAATTTTGGAAGTTGTCATTGAAACGGATACAAAAGCTGGTTCGGTTGAATTTAAAAAGGCAGATCCTACTTCACTTTCAGGAGAAGTTATAAAAGAAGAGCTTTTAAAAAGTGGCCTTTGGCCATTTATCAAAAGGCGTCCTTATGGAATTATTGCATCTCCGGTTGAAAAACCGTTATCGATTTTTATTTCAACATTCGATACTTCACCTTTGGCTCCCGATTACAGTTTTGTACTGAAAGGTCAGATGGATACTTTCCAAACTGGCGTAAATGCCCTGGCAAAACTTACCAGCGGAAAGGTATATCTCGGAATTAATAATGGCTCACCGTTTTCAGCAATAAAGAATGTGGTTGTAAATCAATTCAACGGACCACACCCTGCCGGAAATGTTGGTATTCAAATCCATCACATTTCACCCGTTAACAAAGGCGATGTTGTTTGGACTGTGAATGTTCAGGACGTAATTTTCATTGGTCGTTTATTTGAAACCGGAAAGATTGATTTCAATAAAATTGTTGCATTAACCGGCTCGGAAGTTGAAAGCCCAAAATATTACAAAACAATTCTTGGCGCTCCAGTTGCAGCTATAATTGACGGCCAACTGAAAAAGTCAGGTTATAAACAACGCATCATCAGCGGAAATGTATTGACTGGCACAAAAATTAAATTGCAAAGCTATTTGGGATTTTACGATTCGCAGGTATCGGTAATTCCTGAAGGCGATGAATATGAATTTATGGGTTGGGCAGACCCCGGATTTAATAAATTCACGGCCACCAAAGCCTATATTTCTAAACTGTTTCCAAAAAAAGAGTACGAATTAAATGCCAATTTGCACGGCGGCGAGCGGGCTTTTGTTTTAAGCGGGCAATACGAAAAACTGCTCCCGATGGACATTTTACCTGTTCATTTGCTGAAAGCCATTTTGGTAAATGATATCGATAAAATGGAACAGTTGGGAATTTATGAAGTAATTGAAGAAGATTTTGCACTATGTGAATATGCCTGTACATCGAAAGTAAAAGTTCAGGAAATATTACGAAGTGGCATAAATACAATGATTAAGGAACTTGGATAACAAAATCGGGAAAATTAATTGTTAAATACAATATGAAGTTTATAAAAGACATATTCGAAAAAACACATCCACTGGTTCAGAAGGGGGCGAAATATCACTGGCTCCATTCGGTTCACGATGGTTTTTTTACGCTATTCTTTGTTCAAAAGAATACCTCAAAATCGGGAACGCACATTCACGATTACATTGATTTAAAACGAACCATGGGAATGGTTGTTCTTGCGTTGGTTCCTGCCATTTTATTTGGCATGTACAACACAGGATTTCAGCATTTTAAAGCTATTGGAGAACTTGCATCAACCGGTTTCTTCGAAATATTTTTATTTGGTTTAATAAAAGTGTTGCCGGTAATTGTGGTTTCGTATGTGGTTGGATTGGGAATTGAATTTGTTTTCGCCCAGATACGCGGCCACGAAATACAGGAAGGCTTCCTGGTTTCAGGAATGCTGATTCCGCTGGTGATGCCCATTGAAACTCCACTTTGGATGATTGCACTGGCAACCGCATTTGCTGTAATTATTGGCAAGGAGGTTTTTGGAGGCACAGGGATGAATATTTGGAATCCTGCGCTTGTTGCACGTGCTTTCCTGTTTTTTGCTTATCCGGCGCAAATGTCAGGCGAATCGGTTTGGGTGGCGTTAAAAGATACCGATAAAGTAATTGACGGATACTCCGGTGCAACCCCAATGGCACAGGCTGCCGCAGGGCACATCAATTTTAGCGTATCGGATGCATTTTTCGGATTTATACCGGGTTCAATTGGTGAAACATCAACTTTGGCCATTTTACTCGGAGCAATTATTTTGATTGTTACCGGAATTGGTAGCTGGAAAATTATGGTTTCCACTGTTGCAGGTGGCGCAGTTATGGGAATAATTTTAAATATTTTTGCGGGTGACAATGTATATATGTCACTTCCGTTCTGGCAGCACCTGATTATTGGTGGATTTGCTTTCGGCGCCGTGTTTATGGCAACCGATCCGGTTTCGGGTTCACAAACCGAAAAAGGAAAATGGATTTACGGATTCCTGATTGGCATTCTCGCAATTTTGATACGGGTTTTAAATCCGGCATATCCGGAAGGTATGATGCTGGCTATTTTATTAATGAACACTTTTGCCCCGCTTATCGACCATTATGTTGTTGCCGGTCATATTAAACGCAGGCTGAAAAGAGTTAAAATTTCTGCAAACTGAAATATCAGAAATCATGAACAGAAACGGTAATACATACACAGTTTTATATGCAGCCATTATGGTAATCCTGGTTGCTGCAGTTCTTGCATCGGTTTCGATGGCGCTAAAGCCCAAACAGGTTATGAATACTGAGATTGAAAAGAAACAAAGTATTCTTGCATCGGTTAATATAGAAAGTACTCCTGCCGATGCAGAGAAAATCTACGCTGAAAAAATTATTAACCAATACGTAGTCAATGTAAAAGGCGAACAGGTTGAAGGCGATGCATTTAATATCGATTTGAAAAAAGAACGGGCTAAAGCACACGAAGACATGCTTCTTCCGGTATTTGAATGTCAAACCAGTGATGGATTAAAATATATTCTGCCTTTGCGTGGAACCGGACTTTGGGGACCAATCTGGGGATTCATTTCAGTAAACGAGGATATGAATACCATTTACGGAGCGAATTTTGACCACCAGGGAGAAACACCGGGATTAGGAGCTGAAATTTCTACGCCGATGTTTGAAGACCCTTTTGTTGGAAAGAAAATATTTGATGAATCAGGTAAACTGGTTTCCATTATTGTGGCTAAAGTTGGACAAGATGCTCCTGCTGAACACAAAGTAGATGGCATTTCAGGAGGAACAATCACAAGTAAAGGTCTCGAAAAGATGCTTCTCGACGACTTTACCAGTTATCAGGAATTTTTTAAAAAGAAAAAATCATAAGCGATGAGCGAACCATTATTTTCAAAGAAAAATTTAAAACTGCTTTCAGATCCGTTAAACAGCAGTAACCCGATTACCGTTCAGGTTCTGGGTATTTGTTCAGCGCTGGCAGTAACAGCGCAGCTTAAACCGGCAATTGTAATGGCAATTTCAGTTACAATTGTGGTTGCACTTGGCAACGTTATTATCTCTCTTTTACGTAATACAATTCCAAACAGAATCAGAATCATTGTACAACTTGTGGTTATTGCTGCGTTGGTAATTTTGGTTGACCAGGTATTAAAAGCTTACGTTTATGATGTAAGCAAACAACTTTCGGTTTTTGTTGGATTAATTATTACCAACTGTATTTTGATGGGCCGGCTTGAAGCTTTCGCTTTGGGAAACCGGCCCTGGCAATCGTTTCTCGATGGAATTGGAAATGGTGCCGGTTATGCAGCTATTCTGATTATCGTTGCTTTCTTCCGCGAATTGTTGGGTTCGGGAACATTACTGGGTTTTAGGATAATACCTGAAAGCTTTTATATTGCAAATGGAGGATTTTATGCCAACAATGGTATGATGATTTTACCGCCAATGGCGCTGATAACCATTGGTATTATTATTTGGGTGCAGCGCAGTAAGAACCGCAAATTAATTGAAAATTAGTAAGCCAAAACTGAGATAATTATGGAAAATCTTATCAATATATTTATCAAATCGATTTTTATCGAGAACATGATTTTTGCCTACTTCCTGGGTATGTGTTCGTATCTTGCTGTTTCGAAAAAAGTGAGTACAGCCGCAGGTCTTGGTGTTGCCGTTATTTTTGTTTTGGTGATTACCCTGCCTGTTAATTACCTCCTCGAGAAGTATGTTTTAGTGGAAGGTGCCCTGGTTTGGTTAAGTCCTTCCTTTGCCACTGTCGATTTAAGCTTTTTATCTTTTATCATTTTTATTGCTGTAATAGCATCCATCGTTCAACTTGTTGAAATGGTAGTTGAAAAATTTGCACCTGTTCTGTACAACCAATTGGGTATTTTTCTTCCATTAATTGCTGTAAACTGTGCAATATTGGGAGGATCATTGTTTATGCAGCAAAAAGCTTTCCTCAACATTGGAGAAGCAACAGTGTATGCAGTTGGTTCAGGGGTTGGCTGGTTTTTAGCAATTGTTGGAATCGCAGCCATCAGGGAAAAAATTGAATACTCGAATGTACCTGCGCCATTGCGTGGACTTGGAATTACGTTTATTGTTACCGGGCTCATGGGAATGGCTTTTATGGGATTCATGGGAATTAAATTATAAAAACAAAAATCAATAACCAATGATATTGTTATCAGCACAAACTACTGTTGTAATAACCAGTGTGGTGGTATTTCTGGGAGTAACTATTTTACTGGTTGCCGTTCTGCTTTATGCCAAGAAAAAACTAATGCCAACCGTAATAGTAAAAGTTGACATTAACGAAGGCTACCTGGAATTGGAAGCAGAACCTGGAGGAACTCTGTTATCCACTTTAAGTAACAGCAAAATATTGTTGCCATCGGCTTGTGGCGGTGGTGGGACATGCGGAATGTGCCGCTGTAAAATTGAAGAAGGCGGAGGTTCAATTTTACCAACCGAAACCGGTTTCTTTACCCGAAAGGAACAAAACGATAAATGGCGTCTGGCATGTCAGGTGAAGGTGAAAGAGAATATGAAAATCCATATTCACCAGGAAGTTTTGGGTGTTAAGAAATGGGAATGCGAAGTTGTCTCGAACAACAATGTTGCCACATTCATTAAAGAATTTGTAGTTAAATTGCCTGAAGGTGAAACGCTTGATTTCAAATCAGGTGGATACATTCAAATCGATGTCCCAAAAATCGACGTGGATTTTAAAGATATAGAAGTGGACCCAAAATTCCGCGAAGAATGGGAAAAATTTGGGATTTTCAATCTTCAAATGAAAAACCCTGAACCAACATTCCGTGCATATTCCATGGCCAACCACCCTGCTGAGGGAAATATTGTAATGTTGAACATTCGTATTGCAACACCTCCGTGGGATCGCGCCAACAATGCATTTAAAAAGGTAAATCCCGGAATTTGTTCTTCCTTTATTTTCTCCCGTAAACCAGGCGATAAAGTGATGATTTCGGGGCCTTACGGAGAATTCTTCCTGAAAAAGAACGACAACGAAATGATGTTTATTGGCGGTGGCGCAGGAATGGCGCCAATGCGTTCACATTTATTCCACCTGTTCCATACAGTAAAAGAGAGAAACAAGAAAGTTACATTCTGGTATGGAGCGCGTTCGTGGAAAGAGGTATTTTATTACGAACAGTTTCGCGAAATTGAAAAGAATTTCCCGAACTTCAAATTCCACCTCGCTCTATCAGAACCACTCCCCGAAGATAAATGGGAAGGCCCGGTTGGTTTTATCCACCAGGTGATTTACGATAACTACTTAAGTAAACACGAGGAACCAGAAGAAATTGATTACTACCTCTGCGGACCGCCAATGATGAACGACGCCGTTCAGAAAATGGTTTACAACCTGGGCGTACCAACCGAAAATGTTGCTTTCGACGACTTTGGAAGTTAGTTTTGACTAATATTATCAGTTTACACTATAAAAAAACAGGGTTTCAACATTTTGAAACCCTGTTTTTTTCATTTAGGCTGCCAGTAACAAACCTTTGGTGATTCAATTCTGCCCTCAGTTTTTAACACTTTCATCGCCTTGTCAACCTCTTTTTTATCTAATCCGGTTGCATCGGCAATTTCGCCGGCTTTTAAAGGTTTTCCGGCAGCTTTCAAAGCTGTCAGTACTTTTTCTGCACTCATTTCAACATGGTTTTAATTTTT
Source organism: Draconibacterium sp. (assembly GCA_035467235.1). GTDB lineage: Bacteria > Bacteroidota > Bacteroidia > Bacteroidales > Prolixibacteraceae > Draconibacterium. The sequence goes on from DATITY010000026.1 coordinate 6,236, forward strand.
TACTTTTCAGAAAATCGTTCCGAAATTACTTTCCAATCTACAATTTTCCAAAAATCCTCGATATATTTTGGTCGTAAATTTTTCTTGTCGATGTAATAAGCATGTTCCCAAACATCGCAGGTTAAAAGCGGTTTCTTTCCGTCACGCAAAGGATTTCCGGCATTGCTTGTCTGAACAATTTCGAGTTCGCCCGCTTTATTTACTACTAACCAGGCCCAACCTGAGCCAAATAAAGTTGCTGCAGCTTTTGAAAATTCTTCTTTAAAAGCGTCAATCGATCCATATTTTGTTTCAATTGCTGTTTTTAATTCGTCCTTTGGTTCCTTGCATCCATCAGAGCCGAATTGCATAAAATAAAAAGTATGATTCCAAACCTGGGCACCGTTGTTAAAGATTCCGCCGTCTGCCAGCATTACTATTTCTTCAAGGCTTCCATTTTCAAATGCTGTTCCAATAATCAGGTTATTTACATTAGTAACATAAGCCTGATGATGTTTCCCATAGTGAAATTCCATGGTCTTCTCACTGATGTAGGGTTCCAATGCATTATTTGCATAGGGTAATTTTGGTAATTCGAATGCCATAATTTTCAAATTTAAAGGTGAATAATCCGTTTTTTGATTTTTTGATTAAAATTAAAACATTTTCAGATGAAAAAGGAATAATGCCACCCTTAATTTAAATCATTCAAAATAAAAATAAGGAATCAGAAATGAGAAAATCAGGGCTGAACTCACTTCCTGATTTCTCATTCCTAATTCGATATTTTAGATTTCTTCAATAATATATGTTCTAATAAACATAATATCATAAAACAAGGCAAATAAAACCCCGGGGCCTCTGCCCCGGGGAAAAAACCAAAAATCAACTAACCTTTAAACCGCCTGGCGACTTCATCCCAGTTGATGAGATTCCAAAACGCATTTACATAATCCGGACGTCTGTTCTGATAGTTCAGGTAATACGCATGCTCCCACACATCAATCCCCAATATCGGCGTACCCCGAACTTCTGCAACATCCATCAGCGGATTATCCTGGTTGGGCGTTGATGAAACCGCCAGTTTATCCTTTTGAAGAACCAACCATGCCCAACCCGATCCAAACCGCGTTACCGCAGCTTTGACAAATGCCTCCTGAAAATTTTGCAAAGAACCAAATGAATCGTTAATTGCACTGAGCAGCACTCCTTCCGGTTTTGGTGAACCTCCGGGAGCAATCACATCCCAGTACAAATTGTGGTTGTAATAACCACCTCCATTGTTCCTGACGGCTACAGAGTGTGCTGAAACTCCTGCCATAATTTCTTCTATGCTTTTCGACTCCAACGCAGTGCCTGCAATGGCAGCGTTTAAATTACCTGTGTACGCTGCATGATGTTTTGTGTGATGGATTTCCATCGTACGCGCATCAATATGAGGCTCCAAAGCTGTATAATCGTATCCTAATTTTGCTAATTCAAATGCCATTTTTTTAGTCTATAAAGATTATAATGTATTTTATTCTTAAAAACAAAAATAAGTGCTATTTAGAACTAATCCAAATATTAACTGTTAAAAATAAATTGAAAACATTTATAGTTCATAGTTTATGTTGATATTGGCAGGATTGTGTATTTCTCTCCTCATAAAATCAGAAAATTCAGTGCAATTGACAAAGACAAGTTTACCCTTTACAATTATCTGCCTAACATAAAAATTGTTTCTTTTATCATGTTCCAAACACATCAATAATTGCTGATAGAAACATGTTTATTAAACATCTATACAACATACAGTTAATGCTCGAACATGAATAAACTTCATAAATAATTTGCAAAAGCAATTAGAGAAAGCTACATTTGAGAATATAAAACGAGTTCTTTGAAGAGGAATAAAATATTTCCGCATTGATTCTACATTTGGTTAACTCAACAGAAAAATTTAAACGGAGAAAGCTCTATAATGGTCGCTAAGACAGGCCTTGTAGTTCCGGGCAACCGGGATGAGTCGAAAGACCGGTGGAAGTCCGATCGGCCGGGCACTCAAATCCTGTACAATCGGGGTTTTCACAAACGGAATCGATGCGGATTTTTTTTGTCTTTTTATATGGATACAGAACAGTATTCCTTTAAATGTCAAAGAATTTAGCCAATCACCACATTGATAATCCTGTTGGATACAATAATAAATTTCCGGATTGTTTTACCTTCCATCCATCTTTGTGTACGTTCGTCATCCAAAACTGCTTTTTCAATTTCATCGTTTGTCATATCTACAGGCAATTCCTTTAAATAACGGGTTTTTCCGTTGAAGGAAACCGGGTATTCGAAGGTATCTTCCTGTAACAAACTTTCATCAACAATTGGCCAGGGTGCATAAGCCAGCACTTCCTTTTTACCATAAACCGACCAGAGTTCTTCGGCCATGTGTGGCGCATAAGGCGATAATATTTTAGCGAACGTTTCGGCACTGTTTTTAGTAACTTTTCCCTTTTTGATGGCCAGATTATTAAAAATCATCAACGCAGAAATGCCTGTATTAAATTTCAGATGTTCGATATCAAATTCCACTTTCTGAATGGTTTGGTGCAGAAGTTTTGCTACTTCCTTATCTTCTTCTCCATCAATTATATTTGCTATATCGGCAAAGAAACGATAGGCACGGGTGAGGAAATTGAAAACACCTTTTACACCGTTTTCAGCCCAGGGTTTACGCTCATCAAGTGGCCCCATAAACATTTCGTAAAGTCGTAATGAATCGGCTCCGTATTTTTGAATTACATCGTCAGGATTCACTACATTTTTAAGTGATTTTGACATTTTTGCCACAATCTGTTTCAGCTCCTCCCCTGTTTCGATATGGAAAAATTTTCCACCTTTTTCTTCCACCAAATCCGAAGAAACTTTTGCACCATTTGATGCCTCGTATGCAAATGCCAGAATCATCCCCTGGTTAAACAGTTTCTGAAAAGGCTCGTCGGTTGAAACTATTCCCAAATCAAACAAAACCTTGTGCCAGAAACGTGAGTAAAGCAAGTGAAGAACAGCATGTTCAGCACCACCAACATACAAATCGACAGGCATCCAGTACTGCTCTTTTTTTACATCAAAAATGCTTTTTTCATTCATTGGATCGATGTAACGCAGATAATACCAGCAAGATCCTGCCCACTGCGGCATTGTATTGGTTTCGCGACGGCCTTTTCTGCCATTCGTATCGGTTACTATCAACCACTCTTCCGCATTTACCAACGGTGATTCACCACTTTCGCCAGGTGTGTATTTTTCCAAAGCAGGCAATTCCAATGGTAGATTTTCATCTTCAACCAGGGTAACTTCACCATCTTCCCAGTGAATCACCGGAAATGGTTCGCCCCAGTAACGCTGGCGGCTAAACAGCCAATCGCGGAGTTTATAGTTGGTGGTTGCCTTGCCAATATTTTTTGATTCAAGCCATTCCACCGTCTTTTTTATTCCTTCGGTTTTGTTCAAATCGTTAATTTTCAAACCGGTTTCGTCGCTTGCAGAATTGATGTAAACACCATCTTCCGTCCAGCATTTGTTTCCGGCCAGAATTTCTTCCCTGCCTTCCACCTCTTTTGGATCGAGAATACAGATGATTGGAATGTTGAATTCTTTGGCAAATTCAAAGTCGCGTGTGTCGTGCGCCGGGACTGCCATAATTGCACCGGTTCCGTAACCCATTAAAACATAATCGGCTACCCAGATTGGAATGCGTTGTTTATTCACCGGATTAATTGCATAACGGCCCGTAAAAACACCTGTTTTTTCCTTTGCCAGATCGGTTCGGTCTAAATCAGATTTTAATGCTGATGCTGTCTGGTATTTCTCAACTGCCTCTTTTTGATCGTCAGTTACAATGGCATTCACCAATTTATGTTCGGGTGCAATTACCATGTAAGTTGCGCCAAACAAAGTATCCGGACGGGTGGTATAAACCCTCAGTTTTTCGTTCATTCCTTCAATTTCGAAATCAACTTCAGCACCTGTCGATTTACCAATCCAGTTGCGTTGCATATCTTTTACACCTGCCGGCCAATCCAAACTTTCCAATCCATCCAGCAACCTTTCCGAATAAAGAGGAATCCGCAGCAACCACTGTTTCAGATTTTTCCGGATTACCTGATTGCCGCATTTTTCGTGTGCACCATCGGTTAAAACCTCTTCGTTGGCACAAACCGTTTTGCATGAGTCGCACCACCAAACCTGGGCGTTGTCGTAATAAGCCAGTCGTTTTTGACCAATATAATTATTGACAGACAGCTTTCCTTCTGCTTTGATTTCTTCAGGAATGGGAAGTTCAGAAATGGGTCTTCCTTTTTGCTGTTCGTGGTCGAACCATGTATTGTAAAGTTGTTTAAATATCCACTGTGTCCATTTAAAATATTTTGGGTCGGTGGTGTTTATTTCGCGGTCCCAGTCGTAACTCAAACCAATGGCTTTAATCTGCCTGCGGAAATTATCGCAGTTTTTTTGTGTTATTACTGCAGGATGAGTTCCGGTTTGCATGGCATACTGTTCTGCCGGCAATCCAAATGCATCGTATCCCATCGGATGCAACACATTAAAACCTTTCATGCGTTTGTACCGGCTTAAAATATCGGTTGCGGTGTAACCTTCGGGGTGCCCAACATGCAGGCCGGCTCCTGACGGATAAGGAAACATGTCGAGGATGTAATATTTCGGTTTCGAGAAATCGTCGGTGGTTTTAAACGTCTTGTTTTCTTCCCAGTATTTTTGCCATTTGGGCTCTATTTCAGCGAAATTATAATCCATTTTTTCTATATTGAATAAGATTCTGATTTTAAAGGCGCAAAGATAGAAAAATGATTTATGCAATTGATTTTTTAAAAAGTCGTTCAACCGAAATAATCTATATTTGTTTTGCGGTTTTATAATGAACGGTTTAAATACATTATCTTCAAAGCTTAAAAACCAATTGAAAATGAAAAAGGAAGAATTCATTAAAAAAGTAAGTGACTCATATACTTTTAGCGGCGAGTCAATTTTGGCCGGATCTGCTGTGTTTGGTAATGATTACGAAACAAACGTGCAGGTAAAGTTCCCGTTAAAAACCTTTAACCGCCACGGTTTAATTGCCGGTGCAACCGGTACCGGAAAAACAAAATCGCTCCAGGTAAT
>DATITY010000027.1:0-3784 GCA_035467235.1 Draconibacterium sp.
AACACGTGCAAAGGAACTGCTCATTTCCACCGATAAAAGCATCAAGGAAATCAGTTACGAACTTGGTTTTCAGTCTATTTTCTATTTTAGCAATATGTTCAAAAAGAAAGAAGGGGTAACGCCATCGTACTTCAGGAATAAGAACAATTTCTAAAATTTAACCACCTCTACAGGAAATTCTTTTAAATTCCAGGCATCAAACTGATTGGCAGAAAGTATTTTCAACTTTCGGTTTTCAGCTTTATCAAACCAGATTACCGTTGCATCAAAAGGATTACTATTTGCTTTTACTCCACCTTCGGCCCAAATTTCAACAACAGCTCCATTGGAAACTTCGTAATAAATTGATTTTAAAGGTGAACTGGAATTAACTGTAAGCTGATTAACAGGCAAAAATACCGAGGGGGCAGTTTCCTCGTAAAAGAATTTCGTTGTGTGATGAATTAATGTATCGATGTAATTATTTAGTTTGTTCCAGGTTTCCAGTTGGGGTTCATGTCCCAGACCTTGCAGTGCTACAAGCCGGTTACGGATTTCCATACTGTTCAACTTGTCGTGGATGGGTTTTGAGCCATACATTTTATCCATAATCAGGCGGTTTATCATCAGCGAATTCCTGAAAGGAAAATCATATTCAAACGGAACAACAATGTCGTTAGTTCCATGAATGGATAAAACCGGTATTTTTTCGTCGGCATCGATAATATTCAAATCTGAAACAGCACCCCACATATTGGCTACAGCTTTTATGGTAAAGGTTTCGGTAAACCGGTTTCCCGATTCTTCAATTTTTGAAACCAATCCTTTCTTTTCGTTCTCAAGAATTCTTTTGGGCCTTTCATCATTGTCCATAAAAGCAACATTCAGCGATGCAACACCGCCGGCGCTGGTACCGCCAACATAAACCTGGTTTGGGTCAATCCCGATTCCCTCAGCATGGTGCGCCAGAAACCGCAGCGCTGCATGGGCATCCTGAATCGCACGATAGCCGCTCATTTCAATATCGGCCGGGGCTGTTTTAAATCCCAGCCGGTAATCGATGGATGCTACAAAATATCCCCGTTTGGCCAGGGCCATTGCCAGAGCCTGTTCACAAACCGATTCTTTGCTGCCGATATAAAAAGCTCCGCCATGAATCAGCATTACAACAGGCCGCTTTTTCAACAAATCGGTTCTTGAAAAATAGAGGTCGAGTTTTAAATCGAGCAACTCGTTTTCTTTAAATGTTTTTATTAAACCTTTGCCAAGCGTCACAATATAAGGGTCGTCGGAATAGGGGGAACGTGTCCAGTAACCATATGCTTTTCCATACGTAATATCGGTTTTAACTTCGATGTTATCAAAGACTTCCTTTTGATATCTTTCTGAAGGTTTTGCATTCACCTCCGGTCGCAGAACCAAATCAAATTCAGCTTTGGGGCGGAAAAACAGAAATCTTTTTTTCTTGTTCATCAATTTAAGGGTACCACTCCACTCCGATGAATTTTTGAAAGCTTGTTTCATGGGGCCAACAAAAAGGTCGGATTGTAAAAATGGTTTGCTCCCGGAAAAATCAATTGAAAAAGCATGCACTTCTTCAACAGCTTTTCCCCGGTTCAGTACAAAATAGCCTTTCATGAAAACCGGATCTTCACTTTCTGCAACAAGAATAACCTTATCGTTGCCAATGTTTCCGTCGTAAATCCCACTGAGTTTATCAACCTTTTGTGCAGACACGGGGAACAGAAAGTACAGATTTGCAATAATAAAAGTCAAAGCAAAACTGAGAATACGAGTACTCATACCGTTAATTGTTGTTTACCTGTTAAAAACGTAAATGCAAAATTATTTGTATTTCGAAACTACTTAATATTTCAGATGTCATACGTGAAGAAATAACGTTCAAAATTAATGTGATGGTAATTTGCAGTCAATTAAGATTTTAAAACATTTCAAAGTTGCATTAAAATACTACCGGACCTGACTATTTTTGAACAACAGTAAATTTTTGGATTAAATGAAAGTTTAAACCTGCTTTTTCAGTAATAAATAACCTTCTGATAGAAATAAAATGTAATTTCCCGCGGTAAAATAAAACCAATTAAAATCTAAAAAGTCAATTACCTGGATGATTGCAATTAGAACTACATTTTAAATTATAAATCTTAAATCTTACTATGGTGAAAAAACTGCATCTGTTTATGTTAACGGCAACCCTGCTTATGGCAGGTATGCGATTAACAGCGCAATCAGAACCGATTGGGGGTAAATACCATTCCAATGCCGAGGTTCAGAAAATTATGGTAACGCTTCAGCAAAAAAGCGGCAATGCCAAACTACACACGATAACAACCAGTCCGGGTGGCGAACAGGTTACCATTCTTGAAATCGGTGCAAACCTTAAAGGAGTACCTGCAATTTTTGTGGGCGCTAATTTCGAAGGCAATGTTCCCCTTTCAACCGAAGGCGCGCTGTATCTGGCCAAAATGCTGCTCGATTCGGCACAGTACACCAAAAACCTGAAATGGTATATTTTGCCCAATCCGAATCCCGATGCAGCCAAAGGTTATTTTGCCACGGTAAAATACGGACGGTCGGTCAACGATTTCGTGATTAATAATGACGCCGACGAAGCCACCAACGAAGATGGTTTCGACGACCTGAACAGCGACGGTTTTATCACACAGATGCGCGTTAAAGACCCTGAAGGAAAAATGATTGCATCAAAAGCAGACGCACGTATTATGGTTGCTGCTGATGCATCCAAAGGCGAACGCGGCGAATACAAAATGGTTGTTGAAGGAATTGATAACGACAATGACGGACAGTATAACGAGGATGGCGAAGGCGGTATCAATGTCGGAATTGGTTTTCCGCACCTTTTCCCGCATGAGAAAAAAGAAGCTGGCTTATGGGCAGGTCAAACGCCAGAGGTTTATAACCTGATGCGTTTTATCTTCGACAGGCCTGAAATAGCGATGGCTTTTACACTTGGCAGTTCCGATTTTTGTGTTGCACCACCCAAAGGTGGCCGCAAAGGCGGAGCCAACCTGCAAAACATAAAAGTTCCGGCACGTTATGCACGCGTGTTGGATATAGACCCAAACCAGTCGTTTTCGATGGATGAACTGATGGAACTGCTGAAAAAGAATATGCCTGCCGGAATGGAAGTTACACCTTCGATGGTGGCCGGAATGCTCGGACTTGGCGCTGCCGTTAATCCGCTCGACGAAGACCTGAAATTCTACACTAAATTCTCTGAAGATTACAAAAAATACCTCGAAGGTAAAAAACTCAGTACCGAACGTTTGGAAGCCCCGGGCGACAAAGACGGCTCATTTGAATTGTGGGCCTACTATCATTTAGGAGTTCCATCGTTCAGCATGAACCTGTTTACAGTTCCGAAAGTAAAAGAAGAGAAGAAGGAAGGCGCTGAAACTGTTTCTATAGACGATGTTGAAAAAATGAGTACTGAAGAGTTTACTGCACTGGGCGAAGATAAGATTGCTGCATTTCTGAAAGACAACAACGCACCCGACAGGTTCACGGCCAGCGGCGTAATTGAAATGATGAAATCGGGCCGTTTCACACCAAAACAAATGGCCGGAATGATGAAGAGCGCCCCAAAAAAGGAAAAGGAAGGTGAACTTGGCGAAAAGGACAAAGCACTGTTGGCTTATGCTGATAAAACACTGGAAGGCAAAGGATTTGTTCCGTGGCAAAAATACAACCACCCAAAACTGGGCGAAGTTGAAATTGGCGGTTATGTTCCTTACCTGGAATCGACACCAAAACCCGAAATGAT
>DATITY010000028.1:0-3177 GCA_035467235.1 Draconibacterium sp.
TATCCGTAAATGGCTGCGTTCCCCGATTCAAATCAACGGGAAATTAGTCAAGCGCAGAAAAGGCGTGCCACAGGGTAGCCCGCTCAGCCCGTTACTTTCCAACATCATGTTACACGAACTGGACAGGGAACTTGAACGGCAAGGTTTGCGCTTTGTCCGCTATGCCGATGATTTTAGCATTTACGTTAAAACCAAGGCAACCGCCCGAAAAGTTGGCAACAACATTTACAAGTTTCTGAAAACGAAACTGAAATTGTCAATCAACCGGGAGAAAAGCGGAATCCGCCGACCAGTACATTTTACCTGTCTGGGGTTTGGGTTTGTGCCTACCTATGTGAAAGGTGATAAAGGCAAGTATCAATTGGTAGTATCCGAAAAGAGTTGGGAAAAGCTAAAGCAAAAGCTCAAAACCATCACCCGGAAAACCACGCCAATGAGTTTTGACGAACGCATCGAAAAACTCAACGAAGTTCAGCGGGGATGGGTGAATGCTTTCCGAATGGCAAGTATTCACGGTAAACTCAAAGAACTGGACGGGTGGCTCAGAAATCGGCTTCGTTACTGCATTTGGCATCACTGGAAGAAACCCGAACGGAAAAGGAAAAACCTAATCAGATTGGGTGTTGACCTGGAACATGCCTACCAATGGAGTCGGTCTCGAATGGGTGGCTGGCGTATTGCACAAAGCCCAATCCTTGGTACTACAATTACAATTGATAGGTTGAAAAAACGTGGTTATGTTTCTCTGCTCGAAATTTACTTGAAAATTGGGCTTCCCTCAATTAAAGGGGCTGGTTCAATCAATTTCCCCACAATTTAACGAACCGCCGTATACGAGACCCGTACGTACGGTGGTGTGAGAGCCTCTCCCTGTCAGCGTTTGCTGATGGGGCGGGCTACTCGATTATGTGTAGGCTTTATTTTTTATAAATTACTTTTCTGACAATTGCATTTTGTCCAACTGTAGATTTTATGAAAAATATACCAGAAGGAATCAAATTATTTGGATTCCACTGGTAATGATATTTATTTGATGAAATGTTCGTAGGTTGTAAGTTCTTTATTTTTCTTGCATTTGAATCATATATTTCAATCAAAGGATTATCGGAACTATTTTCTAATGAAATCTCGATTTCTAGTTTCTCTGTAAAAGGATTAGGATAACCTATAATGCTAAATCCTTTTTCTAATTCAGGAACACTATTGTGAATATATTTTTGTTTATCATCTCGTTTGTAATAAATGTCATAACCATTATTGTTTTCTTGCATCCAGATAAAGTCAACGAATAAAGAATTAAAGTTTTTATAAGCCAATGACGGATTCAGCGGATTTGTGAATATTGTGTCTAATATTGTACTCCATTGCCATTCTGATCCGTATGAAAACCCATGAAATAAAGTATCATTCTTCAAGAATAAATAACTATAACCGATTGGAGGCAAAACGTCGTCAATACATATATAGTCAATCGAGTCTGATTCCAATATTTTAGTAGGAAGATCATCTTTAGAATAATAATCTAAACCACATTCCACCTCTATCAATTGTTTTGACTTGTCAAGATACAATATGCGAATTGGATTTTTATTATAAGTTGAATAATGGTCTGGGATCATAGCATTGTATGAGATACATGGTTGTGTACCTATTGCTTTGTATAATGTATCTATTATCTCAAGTTTATTTTTTGAACTGAAAAACTGAAGGGAGTCTTCGTCAAACTGAAATGAAAAAATAAAATCATCATTGTAGTTTTGTAAATGATTTGCAATTGCGACATCACTAATTTTAGATTTTGTCGTGATTGATTTTTTTGTAATAATTCCATCATCACTAATGCTTGCGTACATAAGTGTTTGTTTAGAGTCGTCAATATTTTTGATCCATAACATATTAAAATTACCACTTGAATCACTATCGCAAATAGGAAGTCGGCAATAATAATCTGGATTACTTATTTTTTGCACTTCTGTCCAATTTATAAAATCAGTTGAACTGATATGTGATATAATTTTAACAGAATCATTTGATTCAAATAATAAGTTAAATTTCCCAAATTTATTAATTGATAATGAGGGATTTGTTCCTTTTATTATTTGGGTGGTTGAACTCCAATTGCCTGTTTGACGATTTAACCAAAGTCCTTTTATAATTTTTCCCTGGTCAGTGCTGTCAACATAAACAATGTAAACATTGTCTAAAGAGTCTCTCACAATTTTTCTTTGATTGTGATTTGCAGTTGCATCAATCGAATTGCTTGTGGCAATTAAGGTTTGGGCATCAAGGTTAATTGCTACAAACAAACAAAGTAAGAAAATAATCGGTTTTTTCATTTGTATTATTGTTAGTTGAACGTTCTTTTTCAAGCTTACACATAACTAGTTAATCCCCCGAAGTTCTTATACTTTTTTTAAGTTTATCCATTGTTCTGTCAAATTTCCAAATTCCGTTTTTACTTCCCCGACTTCCTCCTGTTATCCTCTTTGCATAACATCTGGCAGTTTTGGGCAATTGTTTGGCCGCCTTCGTGCCAGGGGGTGATGTGGTCGGCTTCCATTCCTTCAATTTCAAAATGGTCATTGCAAACGGGGCAAATCCCTTTTTGCCGTTCGTAGGCTTCCCGTTTTTGGTTGGGGCTAAAACCACGGATATTCAAATGTTTTTCCTTCCCAGTTAAAACATACGTGTAAATCCCTTTTTTACTGCCAACGTCTTCGTCTTCCATCAATCTGGAAACTTCTTCTTCCAGTTTTTTGGAATCAAAATTTTGGCCTTTGAACTCATTGTACAGAAAACCCCATTCAACTCCTTTCATCTCTCTGCGGTACTTTGGGAAAACAGCTTTTACCCAATTAATGACACCCTGAAAATAGAGCCATAATTCGTTGGCGTTTGGCTCGTGCTGATTTTTGGACATATAGCTTTTTATATTTCCCTCCGAAATCCAGTTGATTGCCGTTTCCAGATATTCCTGACGGTTGGCTGAACCGCTCAAATATTCGTCCCCAATTTTAGGACGACTGTTCTTCGAAAAATAGCGTTTTGCATCGGTAACCCATGGTCCTGAATAAACAGCATTCTTTAATTCCTGAGGTGAAAGTTCTTTTCCGGCAATATTGATGGTTTGAAACCATTCCAGTTTTTCGCTGTTGGTTCCCGAACAGAAGTAAACCA
>DATITY010000029.1:0-5937 GCA_035467235.1 Draconibacterium sp.
ATCCGGCAATCAATGCATTTTGAACCAACTCACCCGATTCAATACCATTGTACCAATAGCGATTTTCCGATTTCGACGATTGTGTATGGCATAATACACCGTCAGGTGTGCCGTTCATGGCATGAAAACCAATCATTACCATTGCAGCATAACTACTATCGAGGAGTGAAAGATTTCCGGCACCCGGGCGAGGCCTGCCTGTAATGTATGTAGCTCCCGGCGTCATTAAATGCGGCACAACCGCCTGGTTGCCATGACCGTCGAGCACAACAACTTCTGTGGCCCCGCCATCGCGCAATCCCTGTATTACGGCATCCAAATCGCCCATAAAATACTCGCAGGCCAGCAGGTTTTCCGGCGAGCCTTTTTCCCTTGTCTGCGTAAAGTTGAAAACCCCGCTGATACCTTCCAAATCGGTATTGACGTATATTTTTAACTGGGCTGAAAGAACGAAAGAATTCAGAAGAATGGCTGCCAAAATCAAAAGGTATTTTCTGATAAATGTGAATGTGAAACAATTCATGCTAATCTGATTTAAAAACCATAAAAAGATAATTCATTTATTCTGTCCTGCAAAATTCAGACACCTTTATTATTATGGTCATATTTTAAAAGTGCAAATCACCAAAAACTTCGCAGAAGATAAATCTCTCCTGATTTTATGATACAGATGCCAAAATAATGAAGGATAATTCATATCCAAAATTCACAAAAACGCCATCCAATTCAGAATCGGACTTCAAATGATACTTCTGTTGCATCAGCTGGGAATTGATTTGCATATTTTAGTTTTCTGCTGATATCGATTTTTTTTTTTGTGTTGCATCAATTGGGATTTCCCTGTTAGATTTCAGCCCCCTGAGCATCATACCTTTACATCAGAAATTTTCAATTAAAAATGAGAAATTGAAGATGAGAAATTAAAAATTTAATGTTCAACTTAAAAATGTAAAGCGATGAAAAAGAATGTAATTTTTGCGATAAGCATGCTGGCAGCAGCTTTCGCATTCGGACAAAACCGGAATGTTGAGGAAGTTAAAGTTACTGCACCTCAGTTTACCGGAGTTGAAAATGCAGTTAAGATTCATAATGGATCTTCGTCTGCTCTAATAGCCGACTACCTGAAGGAAAAGGTAGAATTTGAAACTGAAATCTATGCTGAAGGTATCGAAGTAGTTCAATTTACAGTAACTGCACAGGGAAATGTTGCTGACTTTAAAATAATTAACAGCGTTTCTCCTAAAATTGACAGTGAAATTATCAGGGTTTTGGAAAATACCAACGGAATGTGGTTACCCGGATACAGCAATGGGAAACCAGTTGATATGACAAAAGAAGTTACCCTGGCTGTATGTTTCGAAACAGAATCTTCAAAATTGGTTTCTGAAATCTTTAAAGAAAAGGCAACAAACTTTTTCAATGCAGCAACCACGGCCTTTGTGGCAAATAAAAATCCAAAAAAAGCGATAAAGTATTACAACCGAAGTGCCAATTATTTGCCAAACGATCAGAGCCTTTTATTAATGAGAGGATTATGCCGGTTTGAACTGGGGGATAATAAAGGTGCACACGAAGACTGGAACCGGATGATAAGTTTAGGCGGTAACATTGACATGAGCGAATACAGTGCACAAATTGCAGAAATGAAAGGATATAATGAACTGATTGAAAATTTATCAAAGTAAAATGTGTTCAGAATTATTTTACAGAAACCATCTGCAGTTTTGCGGGTGGTTTCTGTTTTGATGACCTGGCAATTCGTTAAAAAATCGATTTTCAACAGGTATAAACTCAAAAAATATGTACAAACCTAACCGTTAATACACCCACAATCAAAAAATTGAAATCATTGAAAAAAAATTGAAAGTTTATTGTAAAAAATTGAAATCATTCGATAAAAATTTGCTATGCACCACTCTGTTTATTGCCATAACTTAGTTCATATTATTAACCAATAAAAACAGGAAGAATGAAAACAATTTTAATTTTTGCGACAAGCATGTTGATAGCTGCTTTTACATTCGCACAGAACCGGGATGTGGAGGAAGTTAAAGTTACTGCACCGCAGTTTACAGGTATTGTAAATGCAACTCTGTCTCAAACTGAATCTGCAAACTTGTTAATCAGGAATTATTTAAAGGAAAATGTTGTTTATCCTGAAAAAGCACAGGCGTGTAAGTTAGAAGGTACTGAAGTAGTACAATTTACAGTTACTGCTGAGGGTAATGTTGCTGATTTTAAAATAATCAACAGCGTTTGTACTTTAATTGACGAGGAAATTATCGGGGTATTGAGAGGTACCGACGGAATGTGGTTGCCCGGTTACAACAACGGGAATCCTGTCGATATGACCAAGGAAGTATCGATGGTGTTTTGTTTGGATAATGAAACCAATAAACCGACACATGAAATTTTTACTGAAAAAGCTACCAGCTATTTCAGTAACGGGAACAAAAACCTGTATGAAAAACACAACGTTAAAAAAGCTATGAAGTTCTATTCCAGCGGTATAAACTATTTGCCTTACGATCAAAGTTTGTTTTTAATGCGGGGAATGTGCCGTTATGAACTGGGAGATAAAGAAGGGGCAATCGAAGATTGGACCCGGATGACAAATTTAGGATGCGAAATTGACATGAGTGAATACACTGCCCAATTATCAGGTTTGAAAGGCTACGAAGAACTCATGGCTATCTTAAAAAAGTAATCAATAAAAATCGAACCGAAATGAAACCATCCGTAAATATCGGGTGGTTTTTTTATTATAAAATTCAACTGATGAGTTTACTTCATTTGTTTATTTTTCTAATCAAATCAACAATTCATTCTAAGACTCTGAGTAGTGGTTTTAGATACTTCTTTCAAGATGACCCTAATTTTGAACCATAAATGCAATCTTTTGATAAATTATTGTAATCATTTGTAAAAAAATTGCTATGCATTGTATTAATTTTTTCTGTAACTTATTGAGCTAAAAATCAACTTAATAGTAACACGTCATGAAAAAATTAAAGACAATGTCTCCCATTGTAGTGGTGTTGCTGTTTTCTGTTTTCATCGCAGCAGCGCAGGCACAAAAAATCCCCATAACTTCTTCCTCTGAAAATGCAGCTCAACTGTATTATCAATCGTGGGCAGCTTATGAAAATGCCGAAATTGCCAATGGAAATAATTTAATCAGTAAAACGAAATATGCCGATGGCCACCAACGTGTAGGAAAACTGCATGCCGAAAGGTAAAAACTCATTCTTTGGGTCATGCTCACACTCAAAGTAAGGGTATGACTAAAACAATTTATTAAAAACAAAAAATTCAAAAATCATGAAAAACTACATTCTATTTTTAATCGCAACTTTTCTATTGGCGGGGTATTCCTGCCAACAGAAACAAGAGATCACGGAAGAATACAAAAACGAGGCAAAACAAAAAATCGCAGAAGTAAGCAAACTGTATTTGGAAGCCTGGAAAAATGAAGACCTTGATTCTGTAATGACTTTCCTCGATGAAGGATTTCTTAATATGTTCAGTTTTGGATATACTCAAACGAAAGAAGAGTGTTCCCCCGTATTTAGGAATGTGTGGGATACTTATTCGGTTGAAGACCTGGAATACAAAAGCCTTGAAATTTTCGTCGACCAAAACTATGCTTTCGAAACAGGGGCTTTTAAACAAAAATGGATAACCAACGACAAACAGGACACCATTTATTTTGATATGCGGGGAATGAACGTATTCAAAAAGCAGGAAGACGGCAGTTGGAAATTATTTCGGTCGATGGGGCAACAATAAAAACCTTATTCAATGTTTTCAACCTTAATAGAAATATCCGCATCCCTGATTGCCAACCTTATTCACCTTATTTTATCTGAAATAAAATCAATAAGGTTATTGTCAAGGGAGGCACATTAGGCTACTAAGGTTACTTTTTTTGAAATAAGGTTTAAACTTAAAAAACAAAAATCATGAAAACACTAACATCCGCTTTTTTAGTCATTTTGCTGGCAGCAGCAACTTTAGCACAAACTACCTTTACACTTCCTGAAATGAGTGATGCCCAAAAACACAGGCTTGCTTATAACTACTGTTACAACAACATTATAACCGGCATCAAATTCGCTAAATCACAGGGACTAACAGTTGAGGAATATGCAAAATTCTGCGGCGAACAATTTAAAAATAATGAAACCAGTTACACCCAATTTGTCAATTCATTTCTGTGCGCCTGGGTATCACTTGCTGAAAATCCAGAAATTCTGAGCCAAACAGAAAATAAAATTGTAATCAGTGCCAAACATGTTTATCCCTATTTGGAAAATGTCGGCACTTTATGGAATGTATCGTTTAAGGAACTGATAACCTAGCTGGGAACTATTTATGAACCTATTTGTAAAAATATAGGGTGTTCATTTATGATGGAAATACTGACAATGGAGTAATTACCACTATCGAGAAAAAGCAATAAACTAAAGTCCTTCGAATTATGAAAACAATAATTAAAACTTTAACAGTTATTCTGGCATTCTTTTTTTCAATAACTGCTTGCCAGAAAAGCCCTGCCCCGCTTACCGAATCTGAGAAAGAAGAAATCAAAAAAGAAATCCGGCAGCTTTGGGACTATTCAGGTGATGGCATTACAGAACGGAACGCAGATAAAACCTTCAGCATGTTCAGTTCTAATGAGGGTGTTAAATATATCAGGGATGGACATCTTTATGGCAGTATTGATGAAGCCAGAAATCAATATGCTGAGTGGTTTAAAAATCCGAATTCAGTAAAGCGAAAAATTAGCAGCGATCCGGTAATTTTTGATATTCTCGATAAAAACACGGTACTAATGACTGCAATAGGCAAATTAGAAGTTGTTGATGATACCACAGGACAAAAACCATGGGTGATAACTTATACTTTACTCTGGAGAAAAGAACCTGAAGGTTGGAAGGTTTTTAATGTTCATAATTTATGGGAATAAATAAAATACAGAAAACAATTTAAGAGATGATTTCAATACTCGTACGATTATAAAATAAGTTGCGGACAATAATCTATTAAAGAATGGAGGAACAGAAAATGCAAAAAAATGAATCAACAAAAACAAAAGTTGCCGGGAGATTTTCCCTGAATTTCGTTCAGCATGAAACCTTGGAAATTGGCGATGTTGAAGGACATATTGTTTCGCTCAGAAAAGCTGAGGGAAAGAATAATAGCCTTGGGCAACATGAATTTATGAATGGGGCAAAAATAGTTAACTTTTCATTCGACGACCTGGTTATGGGAAACGGACCACACCAGGGATACTCAAAAATGGAGAAAAACGGCGATCTGGTTATTTCCAAATGGGAAGGCAGAATTGTTACCACCCTTTCTGCTGATGGAAAGCCAATCCCCTCTTTTTCAGGGACCATGCACTGGATTAAATCATCCGGACAATTCGCGAACATGCAGGGAGGTGGAACCTACAAAGGTCACTTCAATTCTGAAACTTCCTATGAAGTTGAATGGGAAGGCGAATACTGGTATTAATAGCAACGAACCTGACTTAACTGGCGCAATGTTTGAAATAGTATTTAAAAAAGCCGCAACTTATTTATTATCAACCAAGATTACCTGATTGTATTAGTCTTTTAAATTCTCCCAAAAATTAATTTTTTGTGTTAAAATTTTTAACCTGTAAAAAATTGAAATCATTTTACAAAAATTGAAATCATTTCAAAAAAAACTGATATGCACTGCTATGTTTTCCGGGGTAACTTTGATGAATTAATTACAATTCATTAATGCTATGAGAAATTGGGAAACCATGAAAAGAATTTTAATCATTGCGATAATCATGCTAATAGCTGGTTTCGCAACCGGACAAAACAGGAATCTTTCTGAAATTGAAGTCACCCCGCCTCAATTCACCGGAATCCTGAACTCAGCAATTCCCGCGGATATTTC
>DATITY010000030.1:0-2386 GCA_035467235.1 Draconibacterium sp.
TAAGCGTTTATGCCGCCTGGGTACTTGTTAGCTACTGCTTTAAAATCCCTTTGTTCTGCTTCCTCCTGTGTGTTTAAATGGTACAGATTGCCAAAAAACTCATCAAAGCCATGATTTGTGGGTAAATGAACATTTTGATCACCCAGGTGATTTTTTCCAAAATGACCCGTACTATAACCCTGAGCCTTCAATACTTCCGCCAATGAAGGGGAAGCAGGTTGTAAGCCTAATAAATCTCCCGGCGATCCTACAGTAGTCATACCGCTTCGAATAGGGTATTGCCCTGTAATAAACGATGCCCTGCCTGCAGTGCAGCTTGGTTGTGCATAATGATCGGTAAACATGACACCTTCTTTACCAATTCGGTCAATACCGGGTGTGGTATAACCCATAATACCAAGGCCATACTGGCTCACATTGTCCCAACCTACATCATCGCCCCAAATTACCAGAATATTGGGCTTGTCGGTATTTAGTTTGGGGCTTGAAATAACCTGTGTTTGTGCAGAGATTGTCGGCGCAAAACACATAAATAACATTACTAAAAAGAGTGCCGCGAATTTATTTTTGTTTTTCATAGTTATATGCTTTTCTGATTTTTAAACGAAATATGATAATTGAAGTTTATTGAATTGCCAATTGTTTTTACAATATTAAATAACAGTTACTTACAATTATTCCGAATAAATAAAAACTTAGTATTGAAGTATGTTTCAGGATTAATTATCTTTACATTTTACATTATATGGCTTTTTCGTTAGTTGAACTTTTCAATATTTTTGGCGGTTTCCTTGGACTGATTCTCTTACTGATAATCTGGAATAAATCAAGTGGAAAACCCATTGTCAAGTTTAGCCTGAGCATGTTTTTACTGATAAGCTCTGCTATCGTTATTATCGGAACCATTACATTTTCAGGAAACTTAGTCTATTTTCCCCACTTATTTCGATTAGACAGTCCTTTACATTACCTTTTTGGTCCGATTTGCTTTTTTTATGTTTTGGCATCATTTAAACCTGATTTCAAATTCAGGTATATTCAATTGTTTCACCTGTTGCCCTTTTTAATAAACCTGGTGGAATTTATACCATTTTATTTCAGCAGCACTTCTGAAAAAATTGAACATTACAACACTTTAATTGCTACCGGTTCCCTGATCATGCCAGTACATTCGGCATTGAAGACAATTGTTTTACTTGTATACCTGATTTTACAGTTTTATGTTTTTTATAAATACAAACCGAAAAATATATTGGAAGAAAAATCTAAATTGTCACTGGTTTCGTGGTTTACCATATTCCTTTTCGGGCAAACCATTTTATTAGTTGGGTTAATAATAAATAATGTTGCCGGGTTTAAATTATTTTCAGATTCTTATCGGTATACCATTATAATTGATGCTTTATATCTTTATTCTGTAACTATTGCCCTATTGTTTTTCCCCTCATTACTTTATGGAAATCCTGCTGTAGAAAACAATTCTGAAACATCTCGAAAAGAAAAATATGAGCATTCAAAACTCTCTGGCATGGATAAAAATAGAATTCTTAATGATCTAACCAAATTTTTGGAAAGTGAAAATAAACCATTTCTGAATCCTAAGCTTTCGCTTATGGAAGTAGCCAAATTATTAAATGTTACCCAACAACAATTGTCGCAGGTAGTTAATGAGAAAGTAAATATGAATTTTTCAAATTACATAAATACTTATCGAATTGAAATGGCAAAAGAAATACTGTTAAAAAGCGATTTTAAAAATTTTACCATTGATTCAGTAGCGCACATGGCCGGGTTTCAGTCGAAATCACCTTTCTATAGTTCCTTTAAAAAGCAAGTCGGAATGACTCCCAAAGAATTCCTTTTAAAACAAAAGCCAGAAATATAAAACCATTATCTTATTTATTTTATAAAGATCGAACAGTGCGTTTTGGAACCAATCACTTTAAGATAATCACCGCTCAGGCGAACAAATTTGCAATATATGCTGTTAAGACTATTGGGCTTAGGCCGGGCTTTACCAACTTCACAGAATCTCATCAGATAGTAACATGCACCTTTTTTTTCTCAGGTTGTAAGTAGGTTTTTTTGTTGTCGGCAGTGTGTCATACCACCAGCACAATTTCGCCATTGGGTTATTTAATATACTTTGCAGTTTTGCCTTCCTTAAGAAGAATTTGACGAATATTTCGGAGAATTTAATCATAAATAATGTCATTTCGAACGTATGTGAGAAATCACATAAAGAGATTCCTCGTCGTCCCAATTAATTGAGACTCTGTCGGAATGACAAATTGTTTTGTATTCTATAATATGGATTTTACGGATGTTTCGGAGAATTAAACGCTCAACGAACATAAATTCTCCGCCTCTGAAGCCTGCCAGCCTC
>DATITY010000031.1:0-10899 GCA_035467235.1 Draconibacterium sp.
GTAAATCAATACAACAAAACAATTGAAGAGGAAAAAGAGAATTTTTCCAATGCCGATTTCATCCGTATTTTTCACGATATGGTTGTTATCCGCGAGTTCGAAACCATGTTGAACCTGATTAAAATTCGCGGGGAATACAACGAAATAAAATACGATCATCCGGGTCCGGCGCACCTTTCCATAGGTCAGGAAGCGGCTGCTGTTGGAATGGCCTACACATTGGATGTCGAGGATTTTATTTTCGGCTCACACCGCAGTCACGGTGAAATTCTGGCAAAAGGCTTGTCGGCTATCGATAAACTCGACGACAAAACTTTGCAGGAAATCATGGAAACCCATTTCGATGGAAAAACGCTGGCACCGGTAAAGGCCGGACACAAAGGTTCGGTTAAAGAATTAGCCATAAAATTCCTGATTTACGGTACACTTGCTGAAATATTTGCCCGCGAAACCGGTTTTAACAAAGGATTGGGTGGTTCGATGCATGCCTTTTTCACCCCGTTTGGCGTTTACCCTAATAATGCAATTGTAGGTGGCTCGGGCGATATCTCTGTTGGTGCGGCACTCTATAAAAAAGTAAACCGTAAAGAAGGAATTGTGGTTGCTAATATTGGCGACGCATCAATGGCTTGCGGACCGGTTTGGGAAGGATTGGCTTTTGCAACAATGGATCAGTTTACCGAATTGTGGGAAGGCGATATGAAAGGTGGACTGCCGCTCATCGTCAACATAATGAACAACCAGTACGGAATGGGCGGACAAACCTGCGGCGAAACCATGGGTTACGAAATTGCCGCCCGAATCGGCGCCGGATTAAACGCTGATCAAATGCATGCCGAACGAGTTGACGGATACAATCCGCTTGCAGTTATTGATGCTTATCGTCGTAAAAAGAAAATCATCGAGGATAAACGTGGACCGGTTCTGCTTGATGTTTTGACTTATCGTTACAGTGGCCACTCGCCATCCGACGCATCTTCGTATCGCAGCAAGGAAGAAGTGGAAGCATGGGAAAAACAAGATTCGATTGTTTGGTTTGGCAGCGAATTGGTGAGAGCTGGAATTGCTAAAAAAGACGACCTCGAAAAGATAAAATCCGGTATTGTTGAA
The DNA here is from genome assembly GCA_035467235.1 of Draconibacterium sp. Classification (GTDB taxonomy): domain Bacteria; phylum Bacteroidota; class Bacteroidia; order Bacteroidales; family Prolixibacteraceae; genus Draconibacterium. The sequence goes on from DATITY010000031.1 coordinate 1,111, forward strand.
TTGATTACTTCAACATTAAAACTGGCAATCGATGATGAGGTTTCTCCACACATGAACATGAAAAAGTACCCAAATCTGATTGGTGAAATGATGTTCAGTAATCAAAGTGTGGATAAAATGGAAGATCGTCCTGTGGAAGTTAATCATCCGATAGAGGAAAATCCAAGAGTGAAACAGTTGGAAACAAAGGAGCGATTTATGTTCGACGAGAGTGGCAAACCTTTCTCCAAAATAAAACAATACGCACTGCGCGACGGAATTTTCGAAGCCATTGTTGATCGTTTTTATAAAGACCCGACTCTGATTGCTTATGGCGAAGAGAATCGGGATTGGGGTGGTGCATTTGCAGTGTATCGCGGATTAACAGAAGCTTTGCCTTATCACCGGCTCTTTAATTCGCCCATTTCCGAAGCATCAATCGTTGGAACTGCAATTGGATACGCCATGTGTGGAGGCCGAGTAGTTCCCGAAATTATGTACTGTGATTTTCTGGGACGTGCAGGTGACGAAGTTTTTAACCAGCTCCCAAAATGGCAAGCCATGAGCGGAAACGTATTGAAAATGCCTGTCGTTGTTAGAGTTTCAGTTGGTTCGAAATACGGGGCGCAACACTCGCAGGACTGGACAGCACTGGCAGCCCACATTCCCGGACTGAAAGTGGTTTTCCCGGTTACACCGTACGATGCCAAAGGTTTGATGAACAGTGCGCTTCAGGGAACTGACCCGGTGATTTTCTTCGAAAGCCAGCGCGTTTATGATATTGGCGAAATGTTTCATAAAGGTGGTGTTCCGAAGGAGTATTACGAAATTCCGATTGGGGAACCTGATATTAAAAGAGAAGGAACAGATGTCACCATTCTTACGGTTGGTGCAACTTTATATCGTGCTTTGGATGCGGCAAAAATCCTCGAAGAAAAGTACAATTTCTCAGCAGAAGTTATTGACGCCCGTTCGTTGGTTCCGTTTAATTACGATTTGGTGATTGAATCCATCAAAAAAACCGGACGGATTGTGATTTCGGGCGATGCTTCGGGTCGTGGTTCGTTCCTGCGTGATTTGGCCTCGAATATTACCGAACTGGCTTTCGATTATCTCGATGCTCCGCCGGTTGTGGTTGGTTCGCGCAACTGGATTACTCCGGCCTACGAATTGGAAAACTCCTTCTTTCCGCAGCCACAGTGGATTATCGATGCCATTCACGAACGCATTGTTCCGCAGAAAGGCCATATTTCTGAAAACGATTTCACCGAAGCGGAACAACTGGACAGAAACGCACGGGGAATATAAGGGTGCCGTTGTTTTTAACTGTGATTAAAGAAGTTAAAAACTTCAGCATAGATAAGAAAATCCGGGATCGAAAGATGCCGGATTTTCTTATAAGTTGCTTTTAGTGTCAGGTTTTAATTTGAATAAGACTAACCAAGTTGTCCCAACTCCCTCTTAATTAGATTTTCAACATTTAAAGTCAGTTCATTTGGGTCCAATCCTTTTGATTCGATAGGATCAAGTGCTGTTAGTTTAAAATGACAACCAAAAGTAATCGGGAAATAACCGTTTTTCATAATTTCAAATCCGTCGATCGCTAAAGGAATAATAATTGCTGAGGGAGCAGTTCTCATGAGCGAAGCTATTCCCGCAGGCTGGAAAGTTTTTACAAGTCCGTTTTTAGTCCGTGTTCCTTCCGGGAAAATACAAGCTGAATAATTGTTGGCTTCAATATGCTTCCCTAGCATCATAATATCCTTTACCGATTGTGCCCCTTTTTTGCGGTCAATCAGCACAGAACCACCGTGACGCAAGTTATATGAAACACTCGGAATTCCTTTTCCGAGTTCAATTTTCGAAATAAATTTAGGATGGTTTTTTCTGAATCCAACCACGATGGCAACAATATCGAGCAAACTCTGATGGTTGGCAACAATGATAAGTGGCCGGTTCGAAGGTATTTTTTCAAACCCTCGAAAAGTAATTCTGGTCCCTAAAATCCAAAGACTGTAAAGCAACCCGTAATTTAAAACATCGACAACTTTTTTACGAACCGGATAGCCCCAAATCCATCGGGTTACTACCTGGATTGGGTGAACAATCAGCAGCAGCAATCCAAAAACAATCAGGTAAACAGGAGTAAGAATATACGAGAGTATTTTTTTTATCATTTAGAAATTATTTTTCGGGAGCCGAAAATACAAAAAACAAGTACAATTTTGTTCATTTTCAATTTGAATTGGTAAATTGGATGCCAAAAATCTAAACCAATAATATCAAAATAGAAAAATGACGGAAAGAAGAGAATTCATTAAGAAAAGCCTTGTTGGTGCAGCCGGAATTGCCATTGGAGGAATGGGATTCAGCGCAAAATCGTATGCATCGGTAATTGGTGCAAACGAGCGAATAAATATTGCTGTAATTGGAATTCGTGGTCAGGGTAACTCTCACATTGGCAATTGGTGTTCATTGAAAGAAAACCGCAATGTATTTCTGAAAACACTATGTGATGTGGATGAGGAACTTTACGCGGAAAGGGCTAAAAAAGTTCAGGAAGCGATGGGTGTAGCTCCAAAAACGGTGTGGGACATGCGCAAGGTTTTCGACGACAAGGAAATTCATGCAGTTTCTATTGCAACGCCAAACCACTGGCACGCGCTTGCAACTATTTGGGCTTGCCAGGCAGGAAAACATGTTTATGTCGAAAAACCAGCAACTCACAATGTTTTCGAAGGCCGGAAAATGGTTGAAGCTGCCCGGAAATACAATGTCAGGGTGCAGGTTGGCACGCAAAACCGTTCCATTGCAAACGTCAGGGAAGCCATTGAATTCCTTCATTTTGGAGGAATTGGCGAAGTTTACATGGCACGCGGCCTTTGTTATAAACCCCGCGATTCGTTTGGCATTTCGCCCGATAGTATGCCACCCGAAACCCTGCATTACGACATGTGGCTTGGCCCCGCAACGTGGCAACCCTACAACGAAAAACGCGGCCACTACAACTGGCACTGGCATTGGGCTACAGGTGGCGGCGACACTGCCAACCAGGGACCTCACCAGTTCGATATTGCACGCTGGGGTCTCAATAAAAATGAACATCCGGTTTCGGTGTATTCAACCGGTGGCATTTACGGAATAAATCCAAAAGAGTGTTCGCAGGAAACACCTAACACGCAAACCTCGATTTTTAATTACGCTGATGGAAAAGTTCTTGAATTTGAAACCCGCGGACGATATACCAACGGAGAATCAAGTCTCGACATAAAAATTGGTAATATGTTTTACGGAACTGAAGGTTACATGGAAATCAACGGAAGCTCATGGCGGGCTTTCAGACAACGCGAAAATATACCTTTTGCCAGTTCGGCAAAAGAAACTTCAGAAACTCCAAAGGATCCTACTTTCCGCGCTGCACCGGGAGGAACCGAACATTATGCCAATTTTATTGATGCCATCCGTTCGGGTAATGATTATGATTTGCATTGTGATATCAACGAAGGATTTTACTCTGCGGCTTTACCGGCGCTTGCCAATATTTCGTACCGGTTGAAACGCGAATTGACTTTTGTGGGGTCATACGAGAAATTTGCCAATGATCCTGAAGCGGATATGATGCTGACCAGGAATTACCGTAAACCGTATTTTGTTCCTGATGAGGTATAAAAAACAAAAGGCTGCCCTACTGACAGCCTTTTTAACCTAAACCAACTAAACCTAATAAACCAAAAACTTACCAGAACGGTAAGTCAAATGATTTGTCTTAAATATTATTATCATCAATGTTGCATTTTGATTAGCAACCATTAAATGTTTCAAAGAATTTTCTGCTACAAAGATATTATTTTTTAATAATGTTAATCGGTTTTGAATGAAGTTTAAATTAAATGTTAATGTTACCAGATTGCTCTAAAACTTTTTGCACCGAACCATGCAGAAGCAACAACCGCTTTGCTTTTTCCTCCGGGTAGCCCAGTTCGTCCATTATCATCCGGGTACCGCGATTCACCAGTTTCTCATTGGTAAGTTGCATATTCACCATTTTATTTCCTTTAACTCTGCCCAGTTGAATCATTAAAGTGGTGGTAATCATATTCAGAATTAATTTTTGTGCAGTTCCCGATTTCATGCGCGTACTTCCGGTAACAAATTCCGGCCCGACGATGGCTTCTATCGGAACATCAACATTTTTTGCAAGCTCTGTATTTGGATTGCTTGTGATGCAGGCTGTCAGAATTCCGTTTTCGCGGGCATTTTTTACTGCACCAATAACATACGGAGTTCTTCCCGATGCCGCTATTCCAACCACGGTGTCGGTTGCGTTAATATTGTGTTCCTTTAAAATTTCCCACGAAAGTTTTTCATCGTCCTCGGCGCTTTCAACTGCTTTTCTTATTGCCTTATCACCGCCGGCAATTAATCCAATCACCAAACCATAGTCAACACCGAATGTTGGCGGAATTTCTGAAGCATCCAAAATTCCCAACCGTCCGCTTGTGCCGGCGCCAATATAAAACAACCGTCCCCCCTGTTTTACCCGCCGAACAATTTCAGTTACCAGCTTTTCAATTTGCGGTATCACCTTTTCAACCGCAGGTAAAACTTTTTTATCTTCATTATGAATTCCTTCAAGCAACTCACGCACACTCATTTTTTCGAGGTCGTTGTAATTCGAACTCGACTCTGTAATACTCATGGGTTTTATTTATTAATGTGAAATTTTAATAATCCTTTTAGCGGTTCTTTTAAAACCAAATTAAATTGAAGGTGGTTTTTTTTCAGAACATTTTTTAGCTGATCCTGAAAATGAAATGCCACTGAACCAACAAAACAAATTGGTTGCCCGCGAAATCCGGAGTACCTGAAAATATTCCGTTTTATGAATTCTTCGAAGGAATTTTCAACCAGATTAATACAATATTCATCAGCAATATTTTCCTTTACAAAAGGAACAAACTGCGATAAAAACTTATTGGGTTTTTCTTTTTTGTAAACGCCTTCCAGAAAATCAGCGTATGTTAACTGAAATTGGTTCTTAAATTTATCAGAAATGTTTTCCGGCATAATTCCTTTCAGGAAATCCCCTACGAGTTTTCTCCCGATAACAGCGCCACTGCCTTCGTCACCCAAAATAAAACCTAGCGGAGGAACGTGTTCAATTATCTCAGCGCCATTGTAAAGACAAGAGTTTGAACCGGTTCCAAGAATACAGGCAATTCCTTTTTTAATTCCCAATGTTGCCCGGGCTGCTGCAAGTAAATCGCTTTGTACCTCGATTTTTGCCTTTGGGAAAAATTGAAACAAGGCATTTCTTACAATGTTTCCCTTTTCTTCATTTATAATACCCGCCCCGTAAAAATAAATTCCATCTACTTCAGCATTGATTTTTGGAATCAGTTTTTCGCGAAGTTCATTTGCAATATCTTCCGTATTTCTGAAAAAAGGATTAAGTCCACCGGTCGAAAAATATTCAGTAAAACCATTTTCCCCCGATAAACACCAACTAGTTTTTGTTGAGCCGCTATCTGCAATTAGTTTCATGTTGTAAAAATAGGAAAGAAAGTTTTGAGGTTATATCGAAATCTTTTAAAATGATGAACTCAAAATATAATCTTAAGTTTGTTCGGATCTTGCCTGTTATCAAAAATTCTTACAATCTCAATTTTACCGTTGACAAGTCTGTAATACAAAGTGTTCTGCTTTGTAATAACACATCTTCTGATTTTGAGTTTTGAATTAATTACTGGATACTGTAGTGGATTAAAAACTATTTGATTAATAATCCATTTAACTTTGAAAAGAAATTTAGTCAATACATTCTTTCCCCACTCCTGATTTAAATACTGTGTAATATTTTCAATGTCAGCTTTAGCCGATGGAGACAAGATTACATGTTCAGGAAATTCCATATTTTTTCATTATATCTTCCATTACGATCTTGTATTCAAATCCTTTTGCGTCATCTAATTCTGAAATCCCATATTCCAATCCTTTTTTTTGAGATACGGTTAATTTATCCCACTCCTCCGAGTTATCGGTATTGTTAATAAAATTACTTACAACTCCATATAATTCAATTAAGCGATCATCTTTAAGAGCGTCAATTTGTTGAAATAGTTTTATTTTAATTTCTGTATAATTCATTGTTAAATTTTTTTACCCAAAGTTAAAAAATATCTTTCGATTCTGGTTGATTCGTTTTTTCCTGATATCTGAATAATTACTTTTGCCAACTTAATGATTCAATTACCTTTTAAAATGAAAAAAACTCTTTTACTGATTGTGCTGCTTATCTTTCAGCTTGTCTTGTTGGCGCAGCCAAAATACGAATTCAGGGCAGCCTGGGTGGCTACAGTTAACAATATCGACTGGCCCTCGAAACCGGGACTCACGACTGATCAGCAACAACAGGAAGCAATAAATATTTTAAACACTTGCCGGAAATTGAATATGAATGCCGTTATTTTCCAGGTTCGCCCGGCAGCAGATGCTTTTTACCCATCCGATTTGGAACCATGGTCGCGTTATTTAACCGGAACTCCCGGAAAAGCACCTGATCCGTTTTATGATCCGTTGCAATTCTGGATTGAAGAATGCCACAGACAGGGAATGGAATTTCATGCATGGTTAAACCCATTCCGCGTTTCGCAAAATTTAAAAGAACCTTTGGGCGGGAATCACATTGCTTTTCAACACCCCGACTGGATTTTGAAATACGGCAACCTGCTTTATTTTGATCCGGGGCTGCCGCAAACCCGCGAATTTGTTGGTAAAGTGGTAAAAGATATTGTTTCCAGATACGATGTTGATGCCATTCATTTCGACGACTATTTTTATCCGTACCCCCTTGCTGAAGCTTATCCTGACACAGTTTCCTTTGCTTTACACAACCGTGGATTTCGTAAAGAAGATAAAGCTGATTGGAGGCGTGAAAATGTGGACATTATCATCAAAATGTTGAACGACACAATAAAAGCCACTAAACCGTGGGTGAAATTTGGCATCAGTCCGTTTGGTGTTTGGCGCAATAAATCAGAAGACCCAACCGGTTCCGATACCAAAGCCGCAGCTACTAACTATGACCATTTGTATGCCGATGTAATTAAATGGCAGCGAAACGGATGGATTGACTATTTACTTCCCCAGATTTACTGGCAGATTGGTCACCCGCAAGCCGACTTTAAAATGCTTGCTAACTGGTGGAAAGACCATGCTTACAACCGGGCAATGTATATTGGACATGCAGTTTATAAAATCGAAGCCGGATCAACCACGCCGGCATGGACAAAGCCTGATGAAATGCCAAATCAAATCAGAATGTTGCGGTCAATTCCGGGAATTGAAGGATCGGCTTTTTACAGTATTAAACATTTCAATCGCGATTTGTTTGGTTTGCAGGATAGTTTGCAGAATTCGCTGTACCGGAAACCGGCCATTGTTCCACCAATGAAATGGATTGACAATACACCGCCACCGCCTGTTAGAAAAATCAGGAATAGAGGAACTAAGGTGAAATGGAAAACGACAGATGTTGAACGGATGATGGACAAATCCAACCTTTTTGTGATTTACGGAAATGAAAGAGGCACGGAATTTAATCAGGAAAATCCCAATTGTTTCTGGGGAATTGTAAAGGAAAAAGAACTGAAATTTGCCAAATTCAACCAGAAAAAGAAAAAATACGAGGTGCGTATTTCAGTGCTCGACCGACTGAACAATGAAAGTGCGATAAGCAAACCCGTTAAGTTGAAATTGTAAACCTGATTAACCTGGTAATTAAACCAGAAAAGAAAATGAACAAGCTAGTATTTTTTTTGTTGGTCTTAGGATTTGGCCGTATTTCATTGGCACAGGAGGCAAAAATCGACAGCAGCAAATTTTTGCCGATGGTAACATTTACTCAACAGCAGGATCATGAAAACATGATGCAGCAACTGGGAATAACAGAGTTAAGACCAGGCCCAAGTGGCAATGAATCAGATCCTAATCATGCAAATTACGATGAATCACTGGCTAATCCCTGTCCACAATTACCGGATATTCTTACAACCAAAAACGGTAAAAAAGTTACCACTGCAGACACATGGTGGAAACAACGCCGTCCGGAAATTGCAGAAGATATTGAAAGAGAAATTTATGGACGACTTCCACGAAATATTCCGAAAGTTACCTGGGAAGTAAAAATCACTGACCGCGAATTTGTTGGCTGGACTCCGGTTATTGCCAAACAATTGAATGGGCATGTTGACAACAGTGAATATCCGCTTATTAATGTAGATATTAAAATGACGGTGGTGTTGCCTACCAATGTAAAAGGACCTGTACCGGTATTGATGATGTTTGGCTGGCCATCGTTACCGGCTCCGGCGCAACCTTCTCCGGAGGACATGGAAAAATTGAACGCTGCTTTTAAAGAGATGATGATAAAAGGCAACCCGGAGATGAAAGACATTTTTGATCGTTATCCTGCGTATATGCCAGTTACACGATTGGCTGGTCCAAATTTTTTCGCTCCTAAAAATGAAGGAGATGCCTCCCCAACAGAACAATTACTGGCTGCAGGCTGGGGCTACGCTACCATTGATCAAAATAGCATTCAGGCTGATAACGGTGCCGGACTAACAAGAGGAATTATTGGCCTGGTAAACAAGGGCCAACCACGCAAACCGGATGACTGGGGCGCTCTTCGTGCATGGGCATGGGGCGCTGCCCGTGGATTGGACTATCTTGAAACAGATACTTTGGTAGATGCTAAAAAAGTGGGTATTGAAGGTGTATCGCGCTACGGAAAAGCTGCATTGGTTACTCTGGCTTTCGAACCTCGTTTTGCTGTCGGACTGATTGGTTCTTCAGGAAAAGGAGGAACTACGCTCCATCGCCGTGTATTTGGGGAAGCGGTGGAAAGTCTTTCCGGAGGGGGATATTACTGGATGGCTGGGAACTACATGAAATATGGGACTTCAAAATCAGGTTTTGTGAGCAAAACAGGATGTGATCTACCGGTAGATTCTCATGATTTGATTGCACTTTGTGCTCCACGACTGACATTCATTAGTTATGGCATTCCTGAAAAAGGTGACGCCAAATGGCTTGATCAGCAAGGAAGTTATATGGCTGCTATTGCGGCAGGTTCAGCGTTCAAATTGTTAGGTGCAAAGGATCTTGGTGTTTCCAATGATTATATGACAGAAAAAATGCCTCCGGTTAACTCGGGTTTGCTGGATGGTGAACTTGCCTGGCGCCAGCACGATGGCGGGCACACCGATGCTCCAAACTTTAAATATTTTATACCTTGGGCAAGTAAGTTTTTAAATTATGTAAGAACACCGGCACGCAGATAAAATTTAATGCTGTAAAAATCAGGTAAAACAGTATAAACCAAACCTCTATTCAGACCATAAATATTTATGTACCATGATTTAGAAAATTCAATTCATGTGAAAACATTCAAAAATGAATATTTCATAAGTATATGATTATAAAATAGATATGCAATTATGACAGAAATAAAATATATTTGAAAAACGATTTTTTTTGCTACTTTTGCAGCCAATTCGGCCTGTAGCTCAGTTGGTAGAGCAGCTGACTCTTAATCAGCGGGCCCAGGGTTCGAATCCCTGCAGGCCGACTTTTAAAAGGGTTAATTTGTTGATATACAGATTAATCCATTTTTTTATCCCGATTTTGTCCCAATTTAATTGGAAATTCAATTTTAATTAACTGCGTGGCTTCGCCTATCCCCATAACTCGTTGTAATCTTTTATTTTATTGCTTTTCATTCACAATGCTTTGTACGGCGGTTTCAAA
>DATITY010000032.1:0-2962 GCA_035467235.1 Draconibacterium sp.
ACACCCTATATTTCAGAAACCGAGCGGCTATTTCTGGAGGAAAGAACTGTAAAATTGGCCTGTGACACCAAAGGCGCTGAAATTTACTTTACCACCGATGGCAGCGAACCCGGTAAAAATGCCACACTTTACACGCAGCCTTTTGTCGTAACCAAAACCACCTTCGTAAAAATAAAAGCTTACCTTGGAAATCAGGAAAGTTTACCTGCCGTGGCAGAAATCAGAAAAGCGGCAATGGCCTTACCCGTTCAGCCTGGTGAAGTGGAATCTGGACTTACCTTTTCGTACCATGAAGGTTTTTACCGCATGGTGAACGATTTTGTACAATCTACGCCTGTAAAAAGCGGTGTGGTACCAACTTTCTCAATCGAGGTTCGCGGGAAAGAACAGTATTTTGGCTTTCAGTTTAATGGATTTTTAAAAGTGCCCGAAGACGGACTTTACACCATTTACCTGGCAGCCAACGATGGCGCACGGCTCAGTCTGGATGGTTCGGTGCTCATTAATAACGATGGCCTGCATCCACTCACTGAAATCTATAAACAGGTTTCACTGAAGGCAGGACTGCATCCAATTTCGGTGGGTTATTTTCAGGAAGGCGGCACCCATGGATTAAAAGTTTCGTGGCACGGGCCCGGATTTGAAAAACAGGAGATTCCTGCCTCAGTGCTCTTTCACCCCAAACAGGTTATTACAAATTAAATCACTGGAAAATGAAAAGAATTTTCGGAATAATTTCAGCAATGATATTTTTAGTTTGTTGTCATTTTGCAAACGGACAACCAGTTAAAAGTATCCCCTTAACCAATTCAGAAGTTGAGCAATGGGTAAAACAGCACTTTGGTAAGGGCAAAATACCTCCGTTTTCATTTATATACGGAGGAAAAAGCTCGAACGATTTTATCAAAAAATGGCAATTCAGCGCCCAAAAACTTGCTGAAAAGGAGCCAAATTCATTAGAAACTCAATTTACATGGACGGATAAGAAAAGCGGACTGGTTGTTAAATGCAACGTAATCGTATTTAATGATTTCCAGGCGGTAGAATGGATATTGAAGTTTTCAAACACTTCGAAAAGGAATACACCGCAAATTGAAAAAGTGGCAGTGGTGGACCAGTCGTTTAATGCCGGAACAAAAGGCAGTTTTGTACTTCACCACGCCAAAGGTAGCGATGCGGCCAGAGTAGATTTTCAACCCATTGATGAAAGTCTGGTGACAGGGAAAAATGTGTATATGACTCCTGCGGGCGGACGTTCATCAGATAAAACGGCTTTCCCGTTTTTTAACATTGAAATGCCCGGTGGACAGGGAATGATGGTGGCTGTCGGCTGGACAGGGAAATGGTATGCAGATGTTGTTCAAACCAATGAAAACACGGTTACGCTAAACTCGGGAATGGAAAAAATGAACATGAAACTGCTTCCAGGTGAAGAGATTCGTACACCAAAAATCAGCCTGCTTTTCTGGAAGGGCGACGACAGGATGGTGGGTCACAACCAGTTCAGGCAGTTTATTCTGGCGCATCATTCGCGAAAAGTAAACGGACAATTTGCCGAATATCCGCTTTCAGGCAGTTTTGATTACGGCGACCCTGCACCTTGTGGAGAATACGAATGTCTGACGGAAGAATATGCCATTGCATTGGTAAAACGATATCAGCAATTTAATACCTTACCGGAGCTTTTTTGGCTGGATGCCGGTTGGTACAAGGGTTGCAACGGATTGGTCAAAGGAGGACAATGGCACCTGAATGTAGGCAACTGGACAGTTGAAAAAGAGCGTTTCCCCAATGGATTGCGGCCAGTGGCGGATGCGGTTCACAAAACCGGTGCAAAATTTATGGTGTGGTTTGAACCCGAGCGGGTACGTCCCGAAACACAGATTGACAGGGAACATCCTGAGTGGCTCATAAAATTACCGAATAACAAAAATTATCTGTTCAATTTGGGGAATAAAGAGGCTTTACAATGGATGACAAATTATATCACAGATTTTATTAAAAAGGAAGGAATCGACTATTACCGACAGGACTTCAACTTCGACCCAAAACCATACTGGGATGCCAGCGATGCACCCGACAGGATTGGTATTTCAGAAATCAGGCACATTGAAGGTTTGTATGCTTTCTGGGACAGTCTTTTGGTGCGGTTCCCGAATCTGTTAATTGATAATTGTGCCAGTGGCGGACGCCGGCTCGACCTTGAAACCACCTCGCGAAGCGCTCCACTCTGGCGGACCGATTATCAGTACGGAGAGCCCAACGGTTACCAGTGTCACACTTTTGGTTTGAATTTCTACGTTCCTATTCACGGAACTGCAATTTACAAAACTGATGGTTATACTTTCCGCTCAGGTTTGGGAGCTACTGCTGTTTTAAACTGGGAAGTCACCGGCAGAAACTCTGAATCCATTCCGGCCATTCAGAAGCGGATTCAGGATTACAAAAATATCCGCCCATATTATTATGGAGATTACTACCCGCTAACCCAAAGCCTGAACAACCAGACGGATTCGGTGTGGCTGGCTTACCAGTTAAACCGTCCTGAACAAAATGACGGAATTATCATTGCTTTCAGAAGGGGTGAATGTCCGGTTGAATCGATTACTGTAAAAATTGGTGGATTGGACAAAAATGCTGATTATGAATTAGTTGACGATGACTCTGGTAAGAAAACAATTCAAAAGGGTGCTGAGCTTGCAAAAGGTTTTACGCTTTCAATTCCCGAAAAACCTGGTTCGTTAATGTTTTGGTACAAAAAGAAAGAAAACTGATTCAATGCTGTGTAGTTAAGTATAATATCAAGCGAATGATACATTAAACACCCTTCGACTGCGCTCAGGGTGACAGTCAGACTGAGCGCAGTCGAAGGATGTTTTCAACAAAAAGCAACGATAAAAACTAATTCATTGATGAAAAAAATTCTGAAATATATACTCTGGCTGTTTGCCATCCTGATACT
>DATITY010000033.1:0-3791 GCA_035467235.1 Draconibacterium sp.
CATTGATGATATCGAAAAACGGAACCGACTGGCAGGCAGCCAAACATCCAAAAGTAATTGGAAGCACCTTTTTCTGGGAAGGTGGAGTGGCAGGTGCATCAAAACTCGAACGTCCCTGTTTGTATCTTGAAAATGGTGTGCCTGAATATTTGTATGGCGCTACCCGTGCCGATAAGGCGCAAACATTGTCGTTTAATGTGGCTGTGCCGCTGAATTAATAAAATGATGGTTAGAAAATGACAAAAAAAATACAATTGACTCTTTCTCTGATCCTGATTTGTTCTGTATGGATTAATGCCAAACAAACCAATTCTGATCTTAAACTCTGGTACACCCAACCCGCCTCGAAATGGCTGGAAGCGCTTCCCATTGGCAATGGAAGCCTTGGTGGAATGGTTTTCGGTGGCGTAGAGCAGGAGCACATTCAATTCAACGAGGAAAGTCTGATTACCGGAACCACCCAAACCGTTGGGTTTTATCAGCCTTTTGGCGATGTTTATGTTGATCTTTCAGGATTAAAAGCCGAAAGTTACACCCGCGAGCTGAATTTGAATGAAGGAGTTCATAAGGTAACTTTCACATCCAACGGTGTAAAGTATCAACGCGAATGTTTTGCAAGTTATCCGGATAAAGTAATGGTTTTACACCTGACTGCCAGCAAGAAAGGCATGATTTCAGGAAAAATCAGGCTAACCGATGCCCATCATGCAGCGATTTCAATTTCAGGAAATAAAATTACTGCTTCCGGTAAATTGACTGAAAACCAGATGGAATATGAATCTCAAATAATGGTTCTGAATAAAGGCGGAAAATTGATTTCGGATACTGCTGGTATTGAAGTTCAGGGAGCCACAGAAGTGACGATTTTCCTTGTTGCCGGAACTTCTTTTTTGAACGATCACCGAAAGGATTTCAAAGGCGAACATCCACACTCAACTTTGGAAAAAAGACTGGCTGAAGCTTCCTCAAAATCGTATAGTCAACTTAGAGAGAGACATATCTCCGATTATCAGGAATTGTTTAACCGCGTGAGCCTGAATTTGGGAACCGAGCCCAATCTGCCAACCATCGACCGGTTGAATGCCCACAAAAATGGTTCAAGTGACAATTCGTTGGAAGCCTTACTTTTTCAATACGGACGATATTTGCTGATCATTTCATCGCGCCCCGGAAGTTTGCCAGCCAACCTGCAGGGAATCTGGAACAACGAATACAAACCTGCGTGGTACTCGCAATATACCACCAACATCAACATCGAAATGAATTACTGGCCGGCCGAACCTACCGCTTTGGCGGAGTGCCACATGCCGCTGTTCGACTGGATGGAAAACTTTGCAGCGGTTCAGAAAAAATCGACCGATCCAAAATTGCAAACCAAGCGCGGCTGGATTTGCTACAGTACCAACAACATCATGGGTGGCCCGTCAACATGGGGAATTCATCGCCCCGGAAGCGCCTGGCTGAGCCAGCATTTCTGGGAACATTACGCGTTTACAGGCGATATGGAATTTTTGAAAACACGTGCTTATCCAATGCTGAAAGATATTTCAGGTTATTGGGAAGACCATTTGGTTGAAAGCAAAGATGGTAAACTAATTACACCCGATGGATGGTCCCCCGAGCACGGACCGGATGGAACTGAAGGGGATCGCACGCCCTATCCGGGTGTTTCTTATGATCAGCAAATTGTGTTCGATTTGTTCACTAATTGTATTGAAGCTTCGGACGCTTTAGGTGAAGACAAAGAGTACAGCAGATATTTAAAAGCCAAACGCGATAGCCTGCTTGGTCCGCAAATAGGTAAATGGGGACAGTTGCAGGAATGGATGGAAGATGTTGACGATCCGAATAATAAACACCGCCACAATTCACATTTATTTGCCGTTCATCCCGGTCGGCAAATTACCCCGCTTACAACTCCTGATTGGGCAAAGGCAGCATTAATTTCGCTGAACGCACGGGGAGATGTTAGCTCCGGATGGAGTACTGCCTGGAAAATTAACCTGTTTGCACGACTTGGGCAGGGAAACCGTTCGTATGATTTAATCCGGCAACTTTTCAGACAATGCATTCTCGAAAATATGTTCGATACACATCCCCCTTTCCAGATCGACGGCAATTTTGGTTACACTGCCGGTGTTGCTGAAATGCTTTTGCAAAGCCATATCAGGGAAGGGAATCATTACATCATTCAGTTGCTTCCGGCTTTGCCCGATGCCTGGAAAACCGGAGAAATAAAGGGTTTGCGGGCAAGGGGAGGTTTTGTGGTGGATTTGAAATGGGAAAATGGAAAAATGGTTGACTGCAAAATAAAATCGTTGCTGGGTAACGAGTTGAAATTAAACTACAATGGCAAGGAATTTCTGGCAGACACAAAATCAGGGAAAACATCTATTTTTAATAGCGAATTAGAAGTTGTCAATTGAATAAACTGAATAAACGCAAATCAAATGCAAACCAAATTTTTACTCATCCTGATAAATTCGATACTGTTTTTGTCATCAATGGGACAAAATGCGAAACTTCCTCCCGGATTTCCAGATCGTTCGCCTGATTTAGATGTTCTTCCGGGATTTAAAACACCTCCGAAAGGATACGGCGAAGTGTCGTTTTACTGGTGGCAGGGTGATACTTTGACCAAAGAGCGGATAATCTCCCAACTCGATCAGTTAAAAGACCGAAGCATAACCGGTCTTCAGATTAATTACTGCCATACCGATAAAGGCGGAGCAACTTACGGACTGACCTATCCGAGTCAACCCGCGTTGTTCAGCGAAAAATGGTGGGAGTTGTTTCAATGGTTTTTGAAGGAAGCCAAAAAACGGGATATGTCGGTCAGTTTGAGTGATTATACTTTGGGAGCAGCCGGTCAGGGCTGGTTTATAGATGAAATGCTGAACGAAAATCCTCAGTTGCATGGTTCGAAACTGGAGGCAAAGCAGTTTGATGTCGCCGGTAACCAGGAATTCAAAACAATACTTCCATCTGATATTTTCAATGCTGCTGCGTACCTGGTTGTTGATGGGATATTGCAAACTTCGGGCAAAATTGATCTGATTCAATCTGTCAGCAATTCGGAACTGAACTGGAAAGTTCCATCGGGAAACTGGAAAGTAATTATAGTGTTTAAAACAACAGTAAAAACCTCCTTCGACCCGATGAACCCGCTCAGTGGGTCAAAAACCATCGAAAAGTTCTACCAGCGTTTCGAAGATCGTTGTCCGGGCGAAAGTGGTAAGGGATTAAATTTCTTTTTCTCCGACGAACTTCAGTTTGGAATCCGGGGCTTTCTCTGGAACGACCAGTTTGCCCCGGAGTTTAAATCTCGAAAAGGATACGATATTCTTCCGGAATTACCCCATTTGTTCGCTGATTTAGATCCACGTTCCTACAAAATCAGGATGGATTACAACGATGTGATGGTCAGTCTTTCAGAGGATGGATTTTTTAAACCGTTATACGATTGGCACACAAGCAGAGGAATGCTGTTTGGCTGCGATCACGGTGGGCGTGGACGCGATGTAACCGAGTTTGGCGATTATTTCCGCACACAACGCTGGATGTCGGGGCCGGGAAATGACCAGCCCGGTCTGGGACGAGACATCATCAAAAATAAAGTGGCCAGTTCTATAGCTCACCTTTACGAACGCCCCCGAACCTGGCTCGAAGGATTTTATGGCAGCGGCTGGGGAACCAGCAGCGAAGAAGTGGCCGATGCCACGTTTGCCAATTTCGCGATGGGGCACAACCTGCTTAGCCTGCACGGACTCTATTACACCACTCATGGAAGC
>DATITY010000034.1:0-8214 GCA_035467235.1 Draconibacterium sp.
CTCCCATTAACATAGCAAGCCTTTCCTCAAATAAATTTGGAATATCCTTGCCTTTGCCTTTGCGTTCGTCGAGTTCATATTTCTCGCACCTTCCGCCATAAAACAACCTTCTTGATTCGCCTTCGATTTTAATTTGCTGAATTTCGCAATCATTGTTACAGGCATGGCACGTAAAACTCGAAATGGTAAATTTTAAGTCACTGATATTAAATCCCCTGAATCTTGTTTTCTGACCAACTGCCATTGAATTACGGGCAAGAATTGCTGCCCCGATTGCCCCGGTAACATCATAGTGCGGTGGAATACTCACTGATTTACCGGTTATTTTTTCAAATGCAGCAACAACTGCCCTGTTGTTGGTAACACCACCCTGAAAAAATATTTTATTGCCGATGGGTTTATCGCCAACTACTTTATGAATATAATTTTCAACAATTGAATAAGCCAGACCACCCACCAAATCGGGAATATCTGCTCCTTTTTGCTGGTGCGAATTCAAATCAGATTCCATAAAAACGGTACAGCGGTCGCCAAGTCTCACCGGTTTTTCGGATGTGAATGCTAAATCGGCAAACTGATCAACAATGGTAATATCGAGTTTTTCGGCCTGTTCTTCGAGGAAAGAACCTGTCCCGGCGGCGCAAACCTTGTTCATTTCAAAATCGACCACTACTCCATTTTCGATTCTGATGTATTTTGAATCCTGACCGCCAATTTCGAAAATTGTATCTACGGTAGGGTCGTAAGTAATTGCTGCCGTGGCCTGGGCTGTAATCTCGTTCTGAATGGCATCGGCTCCAATAAAATCGCCTGTGAGGTAACGACCCGAACCGGTAGTGCCAACTCCTACAACAGAAACATGTTCACCTATTTCTTCATAAATTTCTTTTAATCCGCGCTGTATGGCATTCAGTGGTTTTGATGCGGTTGGTAAATAGCGGCGGGCCACCACATTATTCTCGCTGTCGATTAATACCACATTAGTACTGAGTGAACCCACATCTATACCAAGAAAAACCTCTGTTTTGGTGCCATCCTTCGGAATTTCCTTTACAACTTTATTGTAAACTGCTTTCGAAACATTTAAAACACCATGACTTTTCGTGTTAGTCCTGTCGCTTTCAAGATAATTTTTAATTTCTTCGGTGCCTTTAAATCCAACTACCTGGCCGTTCAGATGTTTTAACTTATAAAAAATGGCTCCCAAAGCGCCCATTGAAGCATGATATTCAGGGATAACGAGTTCACCATCCACCAATTCAAAAACCTCTCTGAAAGCGCGTATCATTCCTACATTTGCCGCAACCCCACCCTGAAAAATAAACGGTTTCTCGAAGGTTTTGCCCCGGCCAAGTGTACTTTTAAAATTACGGGCTACAGCAAAACAAAGTCCGGCAACAATATCGTGTAGAGGTGTGGCAATTTGCTGCAGGTGAATCATGTCGCTTTTGGCAAAAACACTGCAACGACCTGCAATTCGCGGAGGATTTACTGATTTTAAAGCCATCTCTCCGAATTCCTTTTCAATGGGAACCTCAATCCGGTTTGCCTGCTGATCGAGAAATGAACCGGTACCTGCGGCACATAAACTGTTCATTGAAAAATCTGAAAGCCGCGAGAAAGCCTTGGTTGTGCCATTCTCCATAAAAATAAGTTTGGAGTCCTCACCTCCCATTTCAATTATAGTGCGAATATGCGGATACAATTCGGCCACCGAAGTTGACTGAGCAATTATTTCGTTTACAAAAATGCCGCCAGCCAATTCAGCCGCCTGTTTGCCACCCGAACCGGTAAAAGCAATGCCGCCTATTGAATCAAAGCCGTGTTCAGCGATAATTTCGTCGAGTACCCGAACCAACACATCGAACGGTTTACCATAACAGTACTCATACCGGTTGACTAGAACCTTTTTTGTATCATCGATTAAAACTGCATTTACCGAGATTGAACCAATGTCTAAACCAAGGTGATATTTTGAATTATTTGAGTTTTTCATTTGTTTGATTTTTCAACTTCGCAAAGTTAGTTTATTACATATTTACTTAAATAACTTTATATTAAGTTAATCGTACATTTTTATATTTTTTAGCAGCTAAATTAATAATATATTGATAAAAAACAATAGAACAGGAAATTCGTGATGGTTTCATAATCTTTTCTTGATGTATGTGTTAACTATTGAAAAAGGGAAATTACGGAGGGAATTAATTTTGATTTATTTCTCAATCTATTCATTTTAAATGTTGTATACTTCCCTAATTAATTTCTTTTTTGACTGGGAAAATTCTGAAAATTAAACAAACACTTTTTTCGCACGCAATATTACTTTTATTTTCTGATAGAAAAGAGTTCATCAGTTTGTTTTTAAAAATTTAGATTACTTCCTGACCTCCTTATTCATCTCATTATAATTGTTAATATTTAAAGGTATTCGATGGAACTCGCATTATAATGATCCATCTGTGTGGCAAAATTTTAACATGCTCATTTCATGATAAATAAAATATAAATACCATTTTGTATTATATTCCAAAATATTTTTGTAATTTGAACCATATTTAATTAATTAAGTAATGAAATGTAATGTACCATATTGCACACATTCAGTATTTTAACTAATTCCGGACCGTCAAATGAATGCCGAAAAATTTACAACTCAGCGCAAATAACAGTTATGAATATTCAATTAAAACATATTGCAATAGTACTGGCAACTGTTGGTGTGTTCTCATCTTGCCGGACATTGATTTACAATACTCCTGATTTATCAGATCATAAAATATTTCCATATCGGGTTATCAAGAACGCTCCTGAATCTATTTACTATTTCGCAAATTCTGATACTTCACATCAATTGGGAAAAGAAATTTATACAAGTTACAGCAGTTTATTGCCAAATGATGTTACCCTTGATGATTATGTGGAAGGATCAAAAACGGCAGCCTTAATCGTTATCAGAAATGACTCAATTATTTACGAGAAATACAATAAAAATTATCAGGAGAGCTCAATTTTTAATACATTTTCAGTTACAAAAGCTTTTATAACAACACTTGTAGGAATTGCTATTGGTGAAGGAATGATTAAGAATGTTGACCAATCAATTACTGATTATATTCCTGAACTTTTGGAAAAAGAAGGATTTAGTGAAATCACCATCAGGCATTTATTGGATCACACTTCAGGAATAAAATTTTCAGACGCCAGGTATAATCCTTTCTCTGATAATGCCAGGTATTATTACACCAGGAATTTACGAAAATTAGTTCTTAAGGCAGAGTTATACGTGAGTCCGGGAGTAGAAACTCATTACAGCAGTGTAAATGTTCAGTTACTGGCTTTGATACTGGAAAGAGCAACTGGTGCTACATTATCATCCTATTTACAGGAAAAGATCTGGCAAAGAATTGGAATGCAATACGAAGCCACATGGAGTTTGGATAATAAAAGAGAAAATTCATTTGAAAAAGGATTTTCCTGCCTGAATTGCACAGCAATTGATTTAGCAAAATTAGGCAGATTATACTTAAATAATGGCGTTTCTGACAATAAACAAATACTGCCACAAAGTTTTATTTATGATGCTACTAAAAGGGGTACAACTGATGGTAGTTGTCTGGATTTTCATTATAATTTCAGATTAGGGCCTAAACAATATGGTAGCTATTATGCCAGAGGACTTTATGGTCAATTAATTTATATCTATCCGAAAGAAAATATAATAATAGTTCGTGTAGGAGAAAAAGATCTTAAATATAATCCGCAATTTATAGATCATGTTGTATTGGAAATAATTGACCAGATTTGAAACTAAAATTAAGGATATTTTGGAATATAAGGTTTATACAATGCCTATTCAATTATTATATTGTACGCTCCCTTAATCAATATCTTTTTCAACTCAGGTATTTCGGTTAATTCAACAAAACCATTGTTTGTCCGGCCGATTGACGCTTTCAGTTTTCTGAAGGAATAAAGTTCACCGGTTTCCTTTTCAAAAACCAAAACATAAGTTTCGTTTTCCGACTTCAAAACTGCGCTTTCAGGTACCGCAAGAACTGAATCACTGTCAACAATTACCTCTCCTTCAACAAATTGATTGCTAACCAGGGTATTTATTCCGGAATTTTTAATTTCAGCAAAACAGTCGATTGATTTTGTATCACTATTTATCGATTTCCCCACTAAATTTATTTTAGCTGAATATTTTTCCATTTTATTTCCGGTTAAATAAAAATCAACATCCTGCCCTTCCTTTACTTTACTGATATCTTTTTCGAAAACCGATAATTTAATCTGAAATGATTCGGAGTCGATTATTTCCGCAATTGTTTGCTGTGGCTCAACATATTGCCCAATATTGGTATTGATATTTGTTACAAAACCTTTTATTGGCGCTTTTACTGAATACGATGTATAAAATTTCCCCTCTTCAATTTGTTTTGAATTAAGTCCCAGTATTTCAAGTTTAATTTTCAGCGCATTAAATTTGGCTTTCTCCACGTTGTATAAACTTTCAGCAAGTATAAAATCTTTTTTGGCGCCGATATTTTCATCCATTAATTCTTTTTGTCTTTCAAAATCAATTTTCAACCGGTTGAGGGTGGCGGCTGACTCAGCAAAATCTTTTTGCATGTCGATAAATTCGTTCCCCGAAACTTCGAACAACAGTGTTCCTTTGCTGATTAACTGACCGGGTTTGCAATAAATCCGGGTTATCAATCCCTGCGCAGGCAAACTGATTTGTGCCCGGCCATTTACCGAGGGAACAACAGTTCCGGTAAAGTGCACAAGTTCTGCGAAAGGGGAAAGTGTTGGTACTCCAAACTCCATATTCTCAGACTCAAACTGTGCTTTTGTAATTTCAATCAGCCCCGATTCAGGTTCAGCAACTTCAGTTGTTTTAGTTTTGCACGAAAACAGTGTAACACTGAAAATGAGTAATATAATGGCAAAATTTGATTTCATGTCAATTTTATTTATTTTGAAAAATACATTATTTCTGAGGTAGATACATTATAGCCAAAAACATTCCCGTGGTATTCGATTTGAATCTGGACCGCTGTTTCATAGCTGTTTACAAACTGGTAAAAGTTGATTTCACCGATTTGGTAAGATTTTAAAGCCGCCCGCATTATCTCGTCGTGTAAAAGTTTTCCCGAGTCATTGTAATTATCGAGTAAAGCTTTGTATTTCAGTTGTTCGTTAATCAATTCGTTCAGTCTGTTTTTTGTCAGAGCAATTTCATTTTCGGAGATTAAGCTTTGTGAATTGCTGGATATTTCTGCGGCTTGGGTTCTGCCCCTGTCGCTGCCAAAAAACAGTGGGACCGCCACTCCCACCTGGAACCCGTGGTAATATTTTGAGTTTTCATATTTGTTGGAGCCTAAAAAATAGTTGAGCGAAAAATCGGGCAGTGTTTTGTTTTTAGAGACCTGAATGAGTGAATTGTACCAGTCATTCTCCAGTTTCAATAACTGAAAAACAGGCAGTGAATCAGGAGCCACTGTAACCGGCGGTAAAAGTTCAAACACCCCGGAAACCATAAAATCGGCTTCATAGTTCATAATCACCTTCAGCTTTTTGTGTGCATTTTCAATATCAACATTTAAGGCGTTTAACAGAATTGAAACCTGATTTTTTTTCGCTTTAATATTTAACACTTCCAATTGACTGACATCTCCTCTCGCTTCCCTTTTTTCAGAATTAACAAGCAGTTCAGTAAACAAACTGTCCAGTGTTTTAAATATATCGCGCTTATTCAAAAGCATTTGATAATTAAAAAATGCAGAAGAAACATTTTTTCTGATTTCATTTTTTTGAATGTTTAACCGGGTTTCAGCCATCGAAATCTCAATCTGTTTCGATTTACTTTCGGCAGAATAAAGCTTTGGGAAACTGATATTCTGTTCAATTCCAAAAACATTTAACGGATGACCGTTTTCTGCAATGTTATTTTGGTCAGTCCCGTAAGTCAGATTGGTTTTACCGGGAGCAAAAGCAGTTTTTTTCAGCATTTTACTTTCTTCCACCTTCAAAGTATAAGCAGCAATTTCTCGGTTGTTTTGCAATGCGATTCCAATCACATCATTCAGTTTTAATTCTGAATTTTGGCCGGTTGCCGAAACCGCAGGAATTATTAGAAACAACAGGATAACAGCGCCTGACCTGATAATTTTAAACGGAAAGAATTTGATACTTTTTATGTTGTAAAAAATTTCGAATAATAACGGCAGCGCAATCATAGTAAGCATTGTTGATGTAACAAGTCCGCCAATTACAACGGTTGCCAGCGGGCGTTGAACTTCTGCGCCTGCGCCGGTAGAAATTGCCATGGGTAAAAATCCCATTGCTGCCGCACCTGCTGTTAACATCACAGGGCGAAGACGGTTTTTTGTTCCGGTGATAATTATTTCGCGCATACTCGTAAATCCTTCGTGTTGTAACTCTTTTAAATGCTCGATTAACACAATTCCATTTAGAACTGCGATACCAAAAAGTGCAATAAAACCTACACCCGCCGAAACGCTGAAAGGCATTCCGCGCAGCCACAAAAGAAAAACCCCGCCAACAGTTGCCAGTGGTATTGCAGAAAAAATCATAATTGCATCTTTGAACGATTGAAACGCAAAATGGAGGAAAATAAATATCAACAACAAAGCCACAGGAACGGCAAACATTAACCTGTTGGTTGCATTTTTCAGGTTTTCGAACTGCCCGCCATATTCAATATAATTTCCGGGTGTGAGTTTTATGTTTTCATCTATTTTTTTCTGAATATCCTCGATAACCGACTGCAAATCGCGGTTACGCACGTTAACACTCACAACCACCCTGCGTTGTGTATTATCGCGCGAAATTTTGGCAGGTCCTTCGGTGTATTCAATTTCGGCCAGTTCGGAAAAAGGAACCGGATTGCCTGTTGAAACCGGAACCTGAAGCTGCCGGATATCGTCAATATCAGTCCGGTTCTGATTATCAAAACGCATGACCATATCGAACCGTTTTTCGCCTTCGAAAACCACACCTGCTATTTTTCCTCCAAATGCGGCTGCCAGGTAAGTATTCAAATTTTCAATATCAACACCATAATACGCAATTTTACTCCGGTTGTAATTCACTTTGATTTGAGGCAAACCTGAGGTTTTCTCCAAAATAACATCGCTGGCTCCCGGTACATCGGCAATCAGATTTTTTATTTCGTTTGCCTTTTTGCTGATATAATCCAAATCTTCTCCAAATATTTTTATTGCAATATCTGATCGAACGCCGGTAATCAATTCATTAAAACGCATTTCAATGGGTTGGGTAAATTCATAATCAATACCCGGAATTACAGAAAGGGCTTCCTTAAATTTATCGGCAAGCTCCTCCTTGGTTTTTGCTGCCTTCCATTCTTCCTTGGGTTTCAGTTTAATAATCATGTCTATTTCTTCCATCGACATCGGGTCCGTCGGTACTTCCGCCGCGCCTATTCTGGAAACAATCTGATGTACCTCGTTTGGAAACTCCTTTATCAGAATGTTCTCCATTTTTGTTGTCAGTTCAACGGTTTTCGAAAGCGAAGTACCTGTTTTCAAAACAGGTTGAATTACAAAATCACCTTCATCGAGCGTTGGTACAAATTCTCCTCCCATCCGGGTAAATAAAAATCCGGTGAAAATCAATGAAATAATTGCGGCACCCAATACGGCGCGTTTATGTCCGCACGACCATTTTATTACCGGGAAATATGATTTGTAAGCCACGTCCATTATCCAGTCTGAAATATTGCGTTTATGCGCTTTTCCCGGTTTTAAGAACAACGCCGATGCAACCGGCAGCCAGGTTAAACCCATAACCATTGCACCTAAAATAGCAAACGAAAAAGACAATGCCATTGGCCGGAACATTTTGCCTTCAACACCACTTAACGAGAGTATCGGGATGAATACAATTAGAATGATTACCTGGCCGAAAATGGCCGATTTCATCATTTTTGAGGCGCCCTCAAAAGATATTTTATCCATAATTGTTTGTCGCTCATCGCCTTCGCTTCCTAATATTTCATCTTTTTGAAGACTCATTTTAATCGCGATAAACTCCACAATAATTACTGCACCGTCGATAATAATTCCAAAGTCGAGTGCTCCGAGGCTCATCAAGTTGGCGTCGATTCCAAAAATGTACATCATCGATATGGTGAAAAGCAGTGCCAGCGGTATCATCGATGCA
>DATITY010000035.1:0-5338 GCA_035467235.1 Draconibacterium sp.
GAACAGGTAGTTGTGGCTCCCGGGATGAGCGTGGTTGCCAAACATGTCGGCTGAGTATCGACCTTGTTATCGGATAATGAAATTCCGGTGATGGTTTTGCTTCCTGTATTTGTCAGCAGGTAGTTGTAGGTGATAATTTGCCCTGCAGTTGTAACTGAAGTGGTGGCAGAAGTTTTATCGACAGTCATCGATGGAGTTCCGCTAACGGGAATGTCGAGTTTGTCGTTGGCAGCGGGAGCTTCGTTTGAAGTTGCAGTAACGTTGTTTGTGACATTTCCGCCGGCATCAATATCGGCTTGTTTAACTGTATAAACAGCGGAACAGGTAGTTGTTGCTCCAGGAGTGAGTGTTGTTGCCACACAAACAGGTTGTGCATTTACCTTGTCATCGGTTAATTTAATATTTGTCAGGGTTTTGCTTCCTGTATTTATCAGCAGGTAGTTGTAGGTGATAATTTGTCCGGCAGTGTTAACCGAAGTTGTGGCAGAAGTTTTATCGACAGTCATCGAAGCCGACCCGCTGACAGGAATACTCAGATTGTCGGTGGCATCGGGAGCTTCGTTTGAACTTGCAGTGACCGTGTTCGTGACACTTCCTCCCGCATCGATATCGGCCTGTTTAACTGTGTAGGCGGCAGAACAGGTAGTTGTGGCACCCGGCGTGAGCGTGGTTGCCAAACAGGTTGGCTGTGCATCGACCTTGTTATCGGATAAAGTAATTCCTGTAATGGTTGTACTTCCTGTATTTGTCAGCAGGTAATTGTAGGTAATAACTTGTCCGGCAGTATTTACCGATGTGGTGGCAGAAGTTTTACTGACTGTCAAGGCAGCCGACCCGCTGACCGGGATACTCAGGTTGTCGGTGGCATCGGGTGCTTCGTTTGAACTTGCAGTGACCGTGTTTGTGATGTTTCCCCCGGCATCGATATCGGCCTGTTTAACGGTGTAGGTGGCAGAACAGGTAGTTGTTGCTCCGGGCGTGAGTGTTGTTGCCAAACAGGTTGGCTGAACATCAACCTTGTTATCCGATAATGTAATCCCGCTAAGTGCTTCACCGCCTGTATTTGTCAGTAGGTAGTTATAGGTAATAATTTGACCGGCAGCCGTAACTGATGTGGTTGCAGAAGTTTTATCGACAGTAATAGACGGAGGTTCACTTGTAGGTTGTTTCACAGGAATATCAAGTTTGTCGAAAGCATCAGCTGCATTGTTTGAAGTAACTATTACATTGTTTGTCAGATAACCACCCGCATCAATATCAGACTGTTTAACGGTATAGATAGCAGAACAATTAATGGTAGCACCCTTCGCCAGCTTATTTGCAGGACAAGTAGGTTGGGCATTCACATTGTCATCTGTCAGTTTAATCCCGTTAATGGTGTTGTTCCCTGTATTTGTCAGGCGGTAATTGTAAGTAATAATTTGTCCGGCAGACGTAACCGAAGTTGTAGCAGATGTTTTATCGATAGTAAGTTGTTGAGCAAATAATTGGAACGCTAATGATTGTAATAATAGTAATGTTACCAAAAATTTAGACCAATTATACATTCGTTTTTTATTTTAGTTAATATTTTACATGCAATCCGTTATAACTGCAATCCCTATTACGAACGGTTTAATTTTTAAGCAAAGAGACGTACGTAAATTTCGTACTTTGGGTTTTTGGATGTGTTACACAATTCTCAGGAAAATTTACATTATTCACACATCTTTGGGTGTTTTGAGGCGTTTGTTTTTGAGTATTTTTAAATGGTTTGGTGTGACGCCGGTATATTTTTTTGCAATTAAAACGAATGGGGAAATGAATTCCTGCGCAATATCATAAAGGAAACCATAGTGCTACAGGTCTTGTCAACAGGAGCACAAGAAGTAACATGAAAAAGAACCTGCAATAATGATAATTCAGAAATTACTCATTAATTACAGATAATGAAAGTCATCCGGACAACTGGTAGCTGCCTGAGATGTACCGGGAAATAATTATAAAATGATGTTTTAAATCATCCTTAACGTGCAGAATAAATCACTGCTAATCCACCGAATCATAAACCACCACTTTGTTCCACAAATGTGAGTTTTCTTCCACAAATTTGAGGTGAAGCGGATGAACCTGGTATGCATCCTGGCCTGCCTGGTTGTCGAACATGGTCATATACGAAACCGAATAGGAATGGTCAACCACATCGCGGCTTTCTGTACCTGCCGGAAAACCAATGTGGCTCATTTTGATTGTTTCCACTTTCAGCAAATCAGTTAAAGCTTTAACCAGTTGTTTTTTATGTGCTTCGTTTTTTGGCTCTTTTAACCAGAAAAAAACGTGGTGAATTAAAGCGCTTGTTATTTTAACTTCGCCCGCCGTAGCATTTTTGGTAAGTGGCAACAAACCTGCCAAAGCAACTCCTGCAGCGGCCTTTTTTATAAATGTTCTTCTGTTTTTCATAATTTTAAACTTAAATTTTTATTATTAATTCTTCAATTTCACCTAAATGCAAATTAAAATGAGGCAGATAACCTTCTACCATTTTTTTCAGAGATAATTTTTCACCAATATCCGATATCCATAAATTTTGCAACATTTCAGAATTGATATTCTGAATGACATGTACAAAATGCAGATTCGAATATTTCCAATGCTGAACCAGGTTATGCCAGTTTTCATCCTGGTAATTCTGAATGGCGATCCAGCGGTCATTATTCCCATAAGTGGCATAATTCGGAAAACGCAGCGGAAGTTCGCGGTACTGCAAATGTACGACACGGTGGGTATTGTTCGACGCAGAATCAACCATGTGTCCCACAATTTGTTTGATGGTCCGGTTCTGTGAATTCCTTCGTTGGGTAATCATTTCTTCGGTTAAAAGCATCAGTTTTGACTCCCATTCGTGGACCTGAATGATAATTTCCGATGCAATATTTTCAAATGGTTTCATTTAATAATTTGAGTTATCCTATTTTTAATAATGTAATTAAAATCCTCTTCACCCCTTAACATTCATGCATTATAGTATTCATGCATTCACGCATTGATTGCCTCCCTTATCCTCACTAGCTTCTCCAGCAATCCTTCCAGCAAATCCAACTGCAACATATTCGCCCCGTCCGATTTGGCCATTGCCGGATTTGGATGAGTTTCAATAAAAATTCCATCCACTCCAACTGCAATTCCGGCGCGCGCAACAGTTTCTATCAATGGCGGTTTTCCGCCGGTAATCCCGCTGGCCTGATTGGGTTGCTGCAGTGAATGCGTAATGTCAAGTACAACCGGAACTTTGAATTTTTGCATTTCGGGAATGCCGCGATAGTCAATAATTAAATCCTGGTATCCAAAAGTGGTACCTCTTTCAGTAAGAATTACATTCCGATTTCCACTTTCAAGAACTTTGTCAACCGCGAATTTCATGGCTTCTGCCGAAAGGAACTGTCCCTTTTTAATGTTGACAACTTTCCCTGTTTTTGCGGCAGCAACCAAAATATCGGTCTGGCGGCACAAAAATGCCGGAATCTGCAACACGTCAACATAATCCGCGGCCATTGCAGCTTCACTGGCTGTGTGAATATCTGTAACTGTTGGAATGTTAAAAGTTTTTCCAACTTTCTCCAAAATCTTCAGCGCTTTCTCGTCGCCAATTCCGGTAAACGAATCTATTCGCGAGCGGTTGGCTTTGCGGTACGAACCTTTAAAAATGTACGGAATTTTCAGCCGATTAGTAATGGCAACAATTTTTTCTGCAATTTCCAAAGCCATCTCTTCACCTTCAATGGCACACGGTCCGGCCATTAGGAAAAAATTTCCAGAACTCGTATATTTCAGTTTATCAATTTGTGGAATCATTTTCAATTCTAAAATAATCTGTAATTTGTTATTTGCGTAATCAATTCAAAATACGGCATAATAAAAACATTAATTTAGCCGAATAAAATTTAAACCTGACAACCATGCTAAAATACCTTTTCTTTTTAACTATTCTCTCATTTTTAATTTCCTGCAATCAAAAATCTGAAAAAAACAATGAATCCCGCCAGGTGAGCGGTATTTACCCAAGTCTTGCTTACTATAATAACGAAGGCGAGTGCGGCACCGGAGCAGTGGTTCCATGGGCAGGCAGGTTGTGGGTAATTACTTACGGGCCACATTTGCCATTTGGTTCTTCAGACAAACTGTATGAAATAACACCTGATCTTAAACAAATAATTCACAAGGAAAGTATTGGCGGAACTCCTGCAAACCGGATGATGCACAAAGAAAGCAATCAGCTTTTTATCGGTCCGTATGTTATTGACTCCGCAAGTAATGTAAGTGTGATACCATATTCCGAAATGCCCGGGCGTTTAACAGGAAATGCCCGTCATTTAAAGGAACCCGCCAAAAAAATCTACTGTGGAACCATGGAAGAAGGTTTTTACGAAGTGGATGTGAAAACGCTTTCTGTTAAAACTTTGTATCAGGATGGAAATGTGAACCGAAAACCCGGGGAAATGGCTCAGGAGGCAGAATTGTTGCCTGGCGCACATGGAAAAGGATTGTATTCCGGTCAGGGTGTTTTAGTGTATTCCAACAACGGGGAAGCCTCGCAGGAGGCGTTGTCGAAATTTGAGGTTGAAGCCGGTGTTTTGGCTGAATGGAATGGAAAAGACTGGAAACTTGTTCGCCGCAACCAGTTTGTGGAAGTGACCGGGCCGGGTGGTATTTACGGCAATGCGAATCCTGAAACCGACCCGATTTGGGCTACCGGATGGGATCATAAATCGTTGTTGCTGGGTGTTCGAAATGCAGAGACCGGATGGAGTTTTTACCGGCTTCCAAAAGCCAGTCACAGTTATGACGGCGCTCACGGCTGGAATACAGAATGGCCAAGAATTCGTGATGTCGGAACTGATGGAAATCCTGAATATCTGATGACAATGCACGGTCTGTTCTGGCGTTTCCCCGGAACTTTTACTGCTGAAAATTCAGCCGGAATTCGTCCGCGTTCAGCTTACCTGAAAGTAGTTGGCGATTTCACCCGATGGAACGACCGCCTTGTTTTTGGTTGCGATGATTCGGCACAAAAAGAATTCCTCAACAAAAGAAAACAAAAGGGAAACATCGAAGGACCTGGGCAGTCGAACTCGAATCTGTGGTTTACAACTCCCGAAAAACCTGATCAGCTTGGGCCGAATACAGCATCGGGAGCAGTTTGGCTGAATGAGGCGGTGAAAGCAGGCGAAGTTTCCGAGTCCTTTCTTTTTGCAGGCTGGAAAAAACGTACGGCATGGATTCATAACAACAGCAAAAACAAAGTAAGTTTTAATTTCGAAACTGATAAAAATGGTGACAATCATTTTAACACTATGAAAAC
>DATITY010000036.1:0-2578 GCA_035467235.1 Draconibacterium sp.
GGTACAATTACCTTTAAAGATGGAAACACTGTTCTGAAAGTAGTTACGGTGAGTGGTGGCAAAGCTTCCTTCTCTACCAATAAACTTGCAGTTAGCACAACACCACATTTTATAACTGCAACTTATAATCTTACCAATACAACTTCAAATCAGTTATCATTTATTGTAAAAGCCAAAACCAAATCAGCCGAAATTGCTACAGCAATTGCACCTGATGTTGAACTTGCCGATTTGAAGGTATATCCTAATCCGTTTAACGAAAAGCTGCGTTTCGAATTTGTTTCGCCGGAATCGGTTAATGCCCGTATCGATTTGTACGACATGACCGGACGTTTGGTAAAGAACATTTTCGAACAGCCTATTGAGGGCGGTACTATGTACAATGCCGAGTTTAAACCCGATGCCATTATCAGCGGAATGTACTTCTACCGCATGACAATTGGAGAAGCGGTATTCAACGGCAAAGTGGTGTTTAAGAAAGAATAGGACAGCCCCCCTCCGGCTCCCCCCTTGTGGGGAGGGTGAGAAGAGGACCCTTGTTTTTTAATATCTTCATAAAAGAGGCGTTTCGTTCCGTCGCCCGATGGACGAAACGCCTTCCTTTTTGTATATAACAATGTTATATTTGTTATTTTTGTTCTGTTTGCATAAATTATCGATTCATTTTATTTATTTATACAATTATAACAATATGCCAAATGAAGTTTTTGAAATATCAAAGCATGCATCTGAACAATTATTATTGAGGAATATCTCCGAAGAGCTTATTTTTAGGATTCTTCAATTTCCTGATAAGGTTTTAAAAGATGTAGCCGGTGTTTCAATATATCAGAAGATAGTTAACGATGGAAATATTCCTTATTTACAGGGTATTTGTAAATACGGATAAAAATCCGTCATTGGTGATAACAGCTTATAAAACATCAAAAATTAAAAAGTATGAAACGAGCATGTAAAATAATTACAACCAGGAGGATAATTAAAATAATGCGAGTTCCATACTATACCACTGAAAATTAACAATTTTAATAGTATGAAAATTAAATACGATAAAGAAACAGATATTCTGTACATAAGATTTACTTCTGCTGCCATTGCCGAGAGTGACCAGGAAAAACCGGGGATAATATTACATTATTCATCAGAAGGTGAAATTGTTGGAATTGAAATATTACAGGCTTCGGCAAAAATGGAATATGATAAAGGAATACTTTATGAAGTGGCATAAACCTGTTCACTATTGATAAGGATTATCTTTTTTATCATCAAGACCCATTCGATAGAATCATTGTTTCTCCAACATCGGTTAATGCCCGTATCGATTTGTAAGACATGACCGGACGCATCGCATCATTGTCAGATTTCGAAACTTTCTGATTCCTTATTTCTTATTTCTGATTCCTTATTTCTTATTCGTTTACATTGGATATTCGATATTGGATATTTCAAATTTCCAATAACCAATATTCAATAACCAATTCTCAAACAGAATGACGCTGACAGGTCTGTACAGTAATTATCCGGTAACAGGTATTGTTGTTAACTCATATTCACTTCTAAAAAATAGTTTACCTCAAGTAAGAAAATAATTCAATGTAACCGGGAATTCATTACTTCAAGTGATATAATTATCATAGCTATAAAAATAAATTATTTTAGCTATCATAATTTATGCTTATAGCTATCATAATTTTGTAAAGAAAGCACATTACAAATTTAATTCTTATTATTGTTTTTTTAGATGAAAGGAAACTTTTCTGATAAGCAGCAAGAAATTGATTAGGGAAGCCGGAAGACAAAAAAACAAGAAGCCGGAACTTAGGTTGGATGATAAGTGTGGAAATTGCATCGCTCCTCTTTGATATCAACTTTATGTTTGTATTTTTAAAACATTTAACCGAAACATCGGTACCAATCAAATTCAGAAATTCCGACAAAATAAAATGAACGAAATTATTACCATCCATATATTTGGTGTTCGGATTGACGAACCAATTGTAACTCTAACCGACTTGCTGGTGTCGGTTGTTTGCTTTATTTATGCATACAAAATTCAAAAATCAGGAAAAACCGAAAGAACTTTTCTTTATTTCAAAATATATTTTTTCACGATGGGCATTGCTACCTTACTGGGTGGAATCGTTGGCCACGCATTTTTGTACCTGTTTAGTTTTTACTGGAAACTGCCGGGCTGGATAATGAGTATGATTTCGATAATGTTTTTGGAACGGGCTGTTATTGAACATACAAGAATCTGGCTGAAACCGTCAGTAATAAAGATTCTGAGCATTATCAACATACTTGAGTTCATTACTTTTCTGACACTCACCATAACTTCGCTCGATTTCTTTTTTGTTGAATTTCATTCGGGATACGGATTAATGTTTGTTGTGCTCTCGCTCGAAGGTTTTCTTTTCCTGAAAACTAAAAACACAGCCGGAAAATACATGCTTGCTGGTGTTGGTTTTGCTGCGTTGGCCGCCCTTTTCTTTATGACTAAAATGTCACCTCATTTGTGGTTTGATTACCTCTGCGTAAGCCACGTTTTAATGGCCATTGCCGCCACATTCTTTTATTT
>DATITY010000037.1:0-9218 GCA_035467235.1 Draconibacterium sp.
CTGTTGTGGCATTTCCGGTGGAAGAAAATTTAAACTCGTTTCAAAAGGCCAACCCAAAAATCGCTTTAAATAAAAATGATGTTGCAACGCTTTTAAATGATGGAAATCCAATCAGCGAATTAAAAATCAAAACCGGAGATGTTATTAGCATTTCTTTTTCAACTGAGTTTTCATCAGATAAAATTGTCATCTTTCCTCGATTGGTTTTCGATTGGGGTGATATGTCAAAAATTACTGCCCAATTTGTGCTTTCATCGTCAAACGATGGGGTTAATTATAATAAAATCAGAGACTTTGAACTTGTTGGAGTAAATAATTCATTGTCAATTTCATTTCCGGAAACAAAATCGAAATACTACAAAATTAAATGTGTTAAAAGCAGTAATAATTATGTGCTTTCTGAAGTTGAACTGCTTAGTGGAAAGGAGAATCCGGCATATTCACCTAAAATAAACGGTTTTCTCGAAAAAATTGGTTCAGTAAAAGCTCAGCATGAAAGGGTTTTTAGTCTTACTCCTCAAAATAATGTAATAGGAATTCCTGAGAAATCAGTCATTAATTTAACAAGTTCGATTTCTTCTGATGGACTTTTAAATTGGAATGCGCCCAAAGGCAGATGGAGTGTTATCAGGTTTGGATATACCACAACCGGAAAAACAAACGGGCCTGCAACTCCCGAAGGAACCGGACTTGAAGTTGACAAAATGGATTCCGCTGCATTGGATTTTCATTTCGATAGTTTTGCAGGTAAATTGGTTGAGGCAGCCGGAAATTATACCGGCAACACGTTTAAATTTTTACTGATTGACAGTTGGGAATGTAATTTTCAGAACTGGACACAAAATTTTCCAAATGAATTTAACGCCCGCCGGGGATATGAAATAACTCCGTGGATACCCGTTTTATGTGGCGAAGTGGTTGAAAATACAAAGTATTCTGAAGCATTTTTACACGATTTCAACAAAACCATTTCCGACCTTATTGATGAAAAATATTTCAAACACTTTCGTGAATTGTGTCACAGGAATCAGCTCGAAATGCATGCTGAAATCATTTATGGAAACAATGGCGATTACCCGGCGTTGGATATTCTGAAATCGAACAATTACCCTAATTTAACGATGACCGAGTTTTGGGCACAACCCAATCAAAATCAGTTTGCTGAATATCAGCCTGCCGACCGTCCTGTTGCCGGATTTCCAACTTATGCAGCTCTTGCCTGCAATAAACAAATTATTGGTTCTGAGGCTTATACCGGATATGCCCATTACAGCGAATCGCCTGCTGATTTAAAACCATTTGGCGATGCGGCCTATTGTTCAGGTATTAACCAAATGATTCTGCATAGTTACGTGCATCAGCCGGCAGAGAAAAAGCCGGGTGTTACTTTAATGCAGTTTGCCGCGCATTTTAACCGCAACAATCCGTGGTGGGAATTTGCGCAGGGCTGGATGGATTACCAGTCGCGCATTCAATATGTGCTGCAAAAAGGAGAACCTGTAGTTGATGTTATTTTTTATGTTGGCGACCAGCTTCCACAGTATTTCAGTAAAAGTGTCATCAACGATTTACCATACGCAATTCAGGCCGGCGCGTGTAATTTGGATATGCTTCAAAAGGCAAAGGTTGTTAATGGTAAAATCTCGTTTGGAGGCAAACAAAGTTTTCCGATTCTCACCTTACCAAAAAGTCCGACAATGGAATTGGTTACTTTAAAGCGGATTGCCGAACTGGTAAATGACGGACTTGTTGTCTGGGGGCCTAAACCCACGGAAATGTTATCGCTGCAGGAAATGAAAAACAATACTGCTGAATTTAATAAATTGGCCGGTGAACTTTGGGGAAATTCAGACGAGAACAAATATGGAAAAGGAAAAGTGATTTCAGGAAAGCCAATTGGCGAAGTTTTAAATAAACTTCAGGTAGTTCCCGGTTTTGCAACAAGCAGCAACAATCCCAAAGAACTCATGTTTATTCACAAAAGAATGGATGACACTGACGTTTGGTTTGTATTTAATCAGCAAAATAAACCGTTGAACCGCGAATTGTTGTTTCGTGTTGAAGGAAAAGCTCCTGAAGTCTGGAATCCCGAAAATGGTGTATCATTTCAACCGGCAGTGTATTCACCAGAGAAAAATCAAACGCGCATTCCGGTTTCGTTTAAACCAAACGAATCAAAGATTTTTGTATTCAGGAATGGTACCGATACCAATGCAATAAATAAAATCTCTTTGTCAGGAAACCAAATCTTTCCAAAGGTAAAGCCAGATGATAATATAGTTGTTCCGCAGGCAGAATTTGCCAATGGCAAGTATGATTTTGCAACCAATTTAAAAGGTGAATATACGTTTACAACGGCTGGCGGCAATACCTTTCAGGCAGAGTTGACTCAAACTCAGGAGATAGAATTGGCAAATTTGAATATCCGCATGGAGTTTTTCCCGATTTCAGATGAAAAGATAAATCCGGTTGAAATTACAACTTTGAAATCGCTGACCGAATTTGATGATCCGGCCATTAAATATTTCGCCGGAAAAGTGAAATACACCATTCAGTTTGCTGCACCTGACGGAATTGAAACAGCCAATAACACAGTTATTTTAAATCTGGGAAACATTGATGCAACGGCAGAAGTAAGTTTTAACGGCAAATTTTTAAGTTATATATGGAAGCCTGATACAGAAATCAATATTTCAGGATTACTGAAAAAAGAAAATACGCTGGAAATAACTGTTGCCAATGTAAGTCGTAACCGCATTATTGGCGATTTAAATCAATATGGAAGTATAAAAAGTCTTTACACAACTTCACCAATAACCACAATTCTGAACAAGGAAATGCCTTTGAAACCTTCAGGAATTATGGGGCCAATTACATTGAAACAATTTTAAGGTAGGTCAGAGAGAATTAAATACAAATTGAAATTGTTTGAGTTTTTAAGAAAGCCAACAATTTTACTGAAGATTTTGGTTGAATTAAATGAATATTCAACTCAGAAACGTACAAGAACAAAATCGGATATGTTTTGTTTTTGTTCAAAGCAAATACCTGAAATCATGGCATATAACGAACAACTGGCAAACAGAGTCAGAGAGCGCCTTACCGACCTTCCCGAGGTGGAAGAGAAGGAAATGATGGGAGGTTTGGTTTTTATGGTGAACGACAAAATGTGTGTCGGTGTTGTAAAAAATGATTTGATGTGCCGCATAGATCGTGAATTTCATGAAACAGCTGTTGAAATGAATGGTTGCCGGACAATGGATTTTACTAAACGCCCAATGAATGGCTATGTTTTGGTCGATGAAACCGGATTGAAAACGAATAAAGAATTTGATTTCTGGATTAACCTTTCCCTCGAATTCAACAAAATTGCAAAATCTTCAAAGCGGAAGAAAGAATAATAGTTTACAATTTTAAAATCAATCTTATGGAATTGAAAATCAGCATGTTGGCAATCCTTGTGGCAGTGGTGGCTAATTTTGTTCTTGGTTTTATCTGGTACACACCTTTGTTTGGCAAAGTTTGGGGCAGGGAAATGGGTTACGACCCCAACGAAAAACCGGATAAAAAGGTCATGTTTAAAGGCATGGCATTTATGATTATCGGTAACTTTTTATTGGCCTTTGTTCTTTCTCACAACATTGCCGCCTGGAAATTTGTACCGGGAATGTCTGAATGGAGTCCTTATGCCAGCGCCCTGGATTCTTCGATTTTTACCTGGCTTGGTTTTTATTTCCCGGGCGATTTGGGAGCGACAGTATGGGAGAAAAAATCGTGGAAACTATTTTTCATCAATACCGGATATCATCTGGCTTCGCTGTTGGTTGTGGCATTTATTATTACTTACTGGATTTGGTAATTGGTAAATTTTTTCTGGCAGGATGAATCGCCAATATTCTTATGCTTCCTTCTCCGCTGTGGTTTACAATTGTTGACCTTGCTGGTGCCTATTTGCCAATGGCGTATTTGGTGTCTAAACTTGCTCCTGTGAATCATTAAATCAACTAACTTTGTTTTTTTAACTTTTTTAAAACTGAATACTACCTTGAAAAACCTGAATTTATTGTTTACCTTCAAATTATTCTTTTTAAGCTGTTTTCTGTTAGTAATCGCAATTCAGAAAGGAACAGCACAAAGTCCTTCTTTTAAAACCTATATGAATCCGGTAATTCCGGGCGATCATCCCGATTGTACGCTCACAAAAGTGGGTAATGACTTTTATACTACAGGTTCGTCGTTCAATGTCACTCCGGTGATTTATCATTCAACTGATCTTGTTCACTGGGAAGCCATTGCCCAGCCGGTAAGCGCATCGTGGGCACTTTTCGAAGATAAACCCGGAGGCGGATGCTGGGGAGGCCACGTTGTTTATTACAATGACAAGTGGTGGGATTTCTTTTCTCGCGCAAATACCATGTATTTTGTAAAGGCCGACGATCCAAAGGGACCGTGGAGCACACCAACAAAAGTGAATAATCCCTCAACACTTCCTTATGGATTAGGTTACGACAATTCAATATTCATCGATGATAACAACAAATGGTACCTGGTTGTAAAAAATGGCCAGCCTAACGGTGGTATTGTCGAACTGGGAAGTACCGGGCAGCCAACTGGTGTGGTTTACGATTTGAAGTGGCTCAATCCTTCACCGTCTTTTCCTTACAGTTGGGCAGAAGGGCCGGTGATGTGGAAATACGATGGATTCTATTATTATTCTTTTGCCCGCGACCTGGCAGGCGGACAAAAAGTAATGCGAAGCAAAACGTTAACTGCCGATCAGGCTGAATGGGAAATGTTGGGCGACTTTTTCAATGAAAGTGATCCGCAAAAATCGACTTCACTTTTTACCAGTCCGAACCATGCCTCACCCACAGTGATGATCGACGACAGTACTTCATGGGTTATTCATCCGCTGTATGCCAAAGGCGAGTGGAAAGGACAGGGGCGCCAGGGTTTGCTGAACCAGGTTAGGTACAACGCCAACGGACGGCCTGTTGCCGATTACCCTGTTAACAAATCGTTTACTGCACCCAAACTTCCCGGTAGCGGAATTTCCTGGATGGTTCCCAAATCAGACGATTTTTCATCAACAAAACTTCATCCCGAATGGTCTTCACTGGGTTACACAGCCTCAGGGAAATACTCGTTAACCGAGCGCCCGGGATGGCTGCGGTTGTCACCTAAAACTGCTTCAAAAGGAAACACTGTTATAAAGTACGATGGCGAACACAACTATTCGCTTATCACAAGGGTTGATTTTAATCCTAAATCAAAAGACGATCAGGCTGGGTTCAGGTTGTTGCGGGGCGATGAAACCAAATTTGTCAAACTGGTGAGTTCGATGAACGATGAAGGTAAAAAAGCGATAATCTTTAGTTTTGAAAACACAATTTATGAAGCTGAAAACAATATTGGCGATACTTTGTGGCTTAAAATGGAGAGAATAAATCATTCAATTACCGGTTATTTCAGTGCCGACGGATTTAACTGGATACAGGTTGGGCAGGCATTCAATGTATCGGTTATTGATTCTTATTCCGACTTTTCATCGTTTACCGGAACACTTCAGGGACTTTATGTGCAGGGAACTGCGAGTGCCTTTTTCGACCTGTTCATCTACCGCGATGCTTACACCCCCATTTTAGCCGAATGTCCTGCCAACCAGTTTGGTACTGCAAAGGGAAACACGGTGCAGGGCGTTGCTCCAATGGTTTCAGTTAACAACAGCGACTGGGCTTTGTATGCGGGGATTGAATTTGGAAACGATAATTATCCGATGAAATCATTAACATTCGAGGTAACGGCATCTTCCGTGGTTAATTCAGCCACAGTCGAAGTGTGGCTCGATTCATTGGAAACAGGAACAAAAATTGCCGATTGCGCGGTTTCGTCCACCGGAAGTTTAAACACGTATAAAACATTTATTGCCGAAGTGCCCGAAATCAAAGGAAATCACGATGTTTATCTCAGGTTTAAAGGTGAGGGAACCGGCAACCTGATGCAGTTGAAATCGTTCAGGTTTACAGGAAATTTATTAACCACGGCGGCCAAAACCAGTATGCAGAATATTCAGTTCAATATCTTTCCCAATCCCGCAAACGAATGGGTTACTATTCATTTGAACCAGGAGAATAGTGGGCTGTCCATCTATAATCTTCAGGGTTCCATTGTATATTCCAACACCGAAAGGTTTTCAGAAATCAAATTTCCGGTAAGCGAAATTGGTGGGGCAGGGGTGTATTTTGTTAAAGTAAATTCGGTTGTCCGAAAACTTGTAATCAATTAGCGTTGAAAGGTTTCATTTTTTACATTGAATTTTAAAAGTTCATTTTCCCTGAATTCCGGTTTGAAAAAATCAGCTAAAAAGGTTAAACTTACCAGATAATCTGAATCACGATAAAATGAACTTAAATCAATCTGGTATTTTACTACTAATCAGCTTTTTCCTTTTTTCCGGAATTGAAAAATCATTAGCTCAGGACAAATCAGAACATAAAAAAACCAAGCCCAACATCATTTTCATCCTCACCGACGACCAGCGTTGGGATGCTTTGGGTTACGCCGGCAATACAATCATTCAAACGCCTGAAATGGATAAGCTGGCACAGAGTGGGGTTTATTTTCGAAATGCTATTGTAACAACGCCGATATGTTCGGCAAGCCGGGCCAGTATTTTCAGCGGGCTGCACGAACGTACGCACAAATATACCTTTCAAACCGGCGACATCCGCAGGGAATACATGGACGAATCTTACCCGAAACTGATAAAGGAGGCAGGTTATTACACCGGATTCTTTGGAAAATTCGGTGTGAATTTTTCTGAAAAGGAACACTTGTTTGATGTGATTGATGATTACGACCGGAACGGTTCGTTTCCTGATCGACGCGGTTATTTTTACAAAAAAATTGGTCAGGACACAGTTCATTTAACCCGTTACACCGGACAGCAGGCATTGGATTTTATAGAAAAAGCGCCGGCTGAGAAACCGTTTTGCCTGTCGCTGAGTTTTAGCGCACCACACGCCCACGATAATGCACCTGAACAGTATTTCTGGGACGAAGGAACAGCTAACCTGTACAACGATGTTGTAATTCCAGATCCTGATTTAAGGGAAGATAAATATTTCAACGCTTTGCCCGAAGGTGTTCGCAATGGTTTCAGCCATGTACGCTGGGGCTGGCGGTTTGATACCCCTGAAAAATATCAGGAAATGGTAAAAGGTTACTACCGCATGATTTCGGGAATAGACCTTGAAATTGCCAAAATTCGTCGGCAACTCAAAGAAAAAGGATTGGATAAAAACACAGTCATCATTCTGATGGGCGACAACGGCTACTTTTTGGGCGAACGGCAAATTGCCGACAAATGGCTGATGTACGATCTTTCCATTAATGTTCCGCTGATTATTTACGATCCACGTGTACAGAAACATCAGGATGTGGAAGCGATGGCGCTCAACATTGATATTCCTGCGACCATTGCCGATTTGGCCGGGGTTGCCCAACCCAAAAGCTGGCACGGCAAAAGCCTGGTTCCAATTGTGACAGGAAAAAGTGACAATGTACAGCGCGATACAGTTTTAATCGAGCATTTGTGGGAGTTTAAGGATATTCCACCCAGCGAAGGCGTGCGCACAGCCGAATGGAAATATTTTCGTTATGTAAACGATAAATCATGGGAGGAGCTTTATAACCTGAAAAAAGATCCAAAGGAAATTGATAACCTAGTCAAAAAACCCGAATACCAGAACCAGTTAAAAACCTTGCGAAACGAACTGGGGATTTTGGCAAAAAAATATGCCGATCCGTATTCCGGAATCCCAACCGGATTGACAGTTGAATACATCCGCGATCCACGTTTCACAAAAATTATCGACATCAAACCCGAATTTGGCTGGGTGGTTCCAAAAGAAGCAGTCATTCAAAAAGCATATCAGATTCTGGTATCTTCTTCAAAAGAAAATATCGACAAAAACATCGGCGATATTTGGAATAGCGGGGTAGTGCGCAGCAGCAAATCTGTCGATATTGAATATGGTGCAGAACCATTAAAACCAAATTCATCGTATTTCTGGAAGGTGCGGATTTTTGATCAGGACAACCGTCTTTCAGAATACTCCGAACCTCAGCAATTTCAAACCGGGGAGTTTGGCGAAAAACTCACTTCGCACAACTGGTTTCAGATTGAAAAAATAAAACCTGCAGCGTTTAAAAAGAATGACGATGGGAGCTATTTCATCGACTTTGGAAAAGATGCTTTTGGAACGCTGGAAATCAATTATTCAACTCAAAAATCTGAGAAACTCACTATTCGGTTGGGCGAAAAACTGTTGGATGGAAAAATTGACAGGAATCCTGGCGGAACCATTCGCTATTCAGAACTGAAACTTGAAGTTTCTCCGGGAAAAACCAATTATCAGATTGAATTAAAAGCCGACGAACGAAACACTGGTAAGGCGGCAGTGGCCCTTCCCGATTCATTTCCGGTAGTTACGCCTTTCAGATATGTTGAGATTGAGGGAGCAAACAATCTGAAATCGGAAGACTTAACTCAAATCGCCTATTTCAACTATTTCGATAACAACACAAGCTCGTTTACCAGTTCCGACACCATTCTGAACCCGGTTTGGGACCTCTGTAAATACTCGCAGAAAGCCACTTCTTTTACAGGGTATTATATTGATGGCGACCGTGAACGAATTCCGTATGAAGCCGATGCTTATCTGAACCAGTTAAGTCATTATTCGGTTGACAATGAATATGCAATTGCCCGAAAAACAATTGAATATTTTATGGAATTCCCGACATGGCCCACCGAGTGGCAGCTGCATGTGGCGCTGATGTTTTACCAGGATTACATGTACACCGGAAACACCGAACTCATCGAAAAATATTACGAGCCGCTAAAACACAAAACGCTGATGGAACTTGAAGTTCAGGAAGGTTTGATTAGCACACATTCGCCAAAACTTACAGGTGCATTTATGGCAAAACTTGGGTTTGCCGATACCACGCAGCGGGTGCGTGATATTGTTGACTGGCCGCCTGCACAAAAGGACACCGGCTGGAAACTGCCAAAAGAGTGGCCGCAGGGCGAGCGAGACGGTTTTGTTTTTACGCCGGTAAACACGGTAATTAATAGCTTTTATTACATGAATATGGTGATAATGGCGGAGTTTGCCCGGTTGCTCAACAAACCCGATGAGGAACTGGATTTT
>DATITY010000038.1:0-13913 GCA_035467235.1 Draconibacterium sp.
GCCGATTTGTAAAGTACAACTTTTGTCCCGGTATCAAAAACATAAAGCAAACCTTTTTCTTTGGCAACCTCACCAATGGCTTTTTCTGCTTTATCAAAAACCGGTTTTAATAATTCAGATTGTTTTTGCTGAAGTTGTTGCTGTGCAGTTGCCTGATAATTCTGCACTCTTTGCTGCATATCCTGAATTTCAGCAACTTTAGCGCTCCTTTTAATTTCAGATGCTGAATCACCCAATGCTTCGAACTCGGCCATTTTTGTTTGCAAGTCCTTTTGCATTTCGCCAAATATTTCTTCAAGATCGCCTTGAAACTTGTTAAATTCGGTTTCTGCGGTTGCCCTTTCAGGCATTACCTGTATCAACGCCTGTAAATCAATGTGTCCGAATTTTAATGTTTGAGCACTTACAGAAGCTGTAGTTCCGACAAAAAGTATAACAGCAATAAATTTCATTAAATTTCTCATAATCAGTGTAATGTTAAAATTTTTGGTTGCAAATATAGTTATTAATTATTTATATCCGAGTTTTTGTAAAACCTGGTCGCTTAAATCGAATTTTGGGTTGGTAAAAAACAGGGTTGTACCGCCCGCTTTATCAAAAATGATTGCGTAACTACCTTCCGTAGAAATCTCCTGAACTGCGTTAAAAATATCGTCCTGAATAGGTTTTACCAAACCCTGACGTTTTTTAAACAAATCACCATTGGGTCCAAAATACTTCTTCTGTAACTGTTTGTAGTCTTTTTCCTTTGTAATAATTACGTCTTCGCGTTTGCGTTTCATATCTTCGGAAAGCAAAACACTTTCAGCCTGAAAATCTTTGTACATCTGCTCAATATCGGCGTGAATCGATTCAAGCTCTTTTTGATACTGTGATGATAACTGATCCAATTGGTTTTGAGCTGCCTTGTATGCAGGAATATTGTCCATGATATATTCAGTATCGATAAATGCCATTTTTTGTGCATTTACCATCACAACCAAACCAATAATTGCTGCTATTGATAAAATTAATTTTTTCATTGTACTACTTTTTTTGTTTAACGCTTTTGATAATATCATATTCCATGCCAAATCTAAATCCGTTAAAACTGCTGGCCTATTACAAAGTGGAACTGGCTTCCGTTTGCATTTGGATTACCGGCCACCTCGTCGAAACCATATCCCCAGTCGATTCCCATTAAGCCAAACATTGGAAGGAAAATCCGAACTCCAACACCAGCTGATCTGTGCAATTTGAAAGGCACATAATTATGAAAACTCATTCCGGCGTTACCAGCTTCAAGAAATGTTAATGCATAAATTGTGGCACTTGGTTTTAAAGTAACCGGATAGCGCATTTCGAGCGTAAATTTCGAATACATGTTTGAACCACTATTTGGGCTCAGACTATAATCTTTATAACCGCGCAAGGCAACATAATCGGTTCCGTAAATATTATAACCCGACATACCAGAACCTCCAACAATAAAACCTTCGAAGGGTGATTTTCTGTATTGGTCATAATATCCCAAATATCCCATCTCGAAAGCAGTTCGTAAAACCAGATTGGTATTTTTCGACAGAGGATTATACAATTGTCCCTTTAACAGCCATTTGTGGTACTCAATCCACTTGTACCGTTCATTATTCGAAATTTCGGGTGAACTGAAATCAGTGTCAGTAAACCACGAGTACGGCGGCGTAAGTTTAAGAGATACTGAAAAGCTTGAACCATTTCGCGAGTATAATGGATTATCGATTGAACTTCGCCCTAAAACAGTTTTAAAACTTAAGTTGTTAAAGGTACCATTTACCTGGCCGGTTTCATCGGCCAGAAAATAAAAGTAACTACCCATGTTTCTGAGG
Source organism: Draconibacterium sp. (assembly GCA_035467235.1). Taxonomy (GTDB): domain Bacteria; phylum Bacteroidota; class Bacteroidia; order Bacteroidales; family Prolixibacteraceae; genus Draconibacterium. Next base: position 1,848 of record DATITY010000038.1, read on the forward strand.
TTATAATGCTCATATGACAATTCATGATACATGGTGAAATAATCGTCGGGGTATGACAAGCGATAACCGTAACCCAAAGCCAGCGCTGTTGTTTCCCAAATCTGGTCATCTAATTCATTATTGTTTTCCGATTCGTAGTTATACTGATACTGGGGATAACCTCCATAACCATAAGAATCATATCCGTAACCACCACCGTAACCACCACCATATCCGCTGTAGCCACCGTAACCGCCATAACCGTAAGGATTATAACCATAACCGCTGCTCCCGTAAGGATTATACGACTGATAATATTTGTTGGCACTGTAATTTATACGTGAATGCGACAGGGAAACTGAAAATGAATTTGGTTTTTTACCTCCCAGCCAGGGTTCAATAAATGATAAACTTACAGTTCTGTAATATTTACCACTGGTCTGAAAACGTATTCCAAGTGTTTGTCCGTCACCCGTAGGCAGCGGTTTCCATGCTTCTTTGTTGAAAATATTGCGTACCGAGAAATTTGCAAACTTCAAACCGATAGAACCAACAAACATTCCTGCTCCCCAGCCTCCTGAAAGTTCAATCTGGTCGTTTGCCTTTTCCTGTAACTGATATTCAATATCAACGGTACCATTTTCGGGATTTGGCTGAACATCGGGAACTATTGCTTCCGGATCGAAGTGCCCCAACTGAGCCAGCTCACGATAAGAACGCATTAAATTGGATTTACTGAACAGATCGCCGGGAAAAGTATATAATTCGCGTCGTGCAACATGTTCGTGCGTTTTTGTATTTCCAACAATACGAACTTCGTTTATTGTGGCCTGCTTCCCCTCCGAAATTCGCATTTCATAATCTATAGAATCTTTATTTACGTTAATTTCGATTGGATCGAGATTAAAAAACAGATACCCTTTGTCGAGATATAAGTTGTTCAATCCTTCATCATTATCGAACAATCGTTTGTCGAGAATTTTCTGATTAAAAACGTCTCCTTTTTTAATTCCAAGTACATTACTCAAATAATCAGAAGGATAAATGGTATTCCCCACCCATCTGATGTTGCCGAAATAATATTTATTCCCTTCTTCGAGTTCAATATCAATATTTACCTTTGGCTTTTCACTTCTTCCAACCATGACCTGGTAAACCGAATCTCTTTCTATAATGGCATCACGAAATCCTTTTTCGTTGTACTTGTCAATCAATAATTTCTTGTCTTTTTTATACTCTTCCTGAAGGAATTTTTTAGTTTTGAAAGTGTTCCGAAGTGCCTTTGCATTTGTTTTTTTCATGGCACGTTCCAAAGTTATGTAGCTGATTTCCTTATTCCCTGTAATGAAAATATCATTTACCTTAACTTTATCCTTTTTATCTACATAAATGTCCAGAATCAGGCTGTTATTCTGGGTTGTGTCATCGCGTTGAACAATATTGACTTCAGTATTTAAAAATCCTTTTTCAAGAAAAATGTTTTTTATGATTCGTTCCGCATTAATAACCTGGTTATCCGTCAACTGACTTCCCTTCAGCAGGAGCACTTTTTCTGTAATATCTTCTTTTTCAGATTTCGAGACACCCATAAAATTTACATCGGCAAGCCGTGGACGTTCCTGAAGATAGATATCGAACCAGATTTTGTCTTTTACAATTTTTGTAGCCGTTATTTTTACATCGGAAAATAATCCCTGCTGCCACAATTTTTTAATGGCATTTGTAACTGCCTCTCCCGGAACGTCAATCTCCAAACCAACTTGTAATCCCGAGAGCTGAACCAAAACCGATTTATCGAGATATTTTATTCCCGAAACCTGCACGTCAGCAATGGTATATTTTGCCGGGCTTGAATAGTAAATTGAGAAATTAGTGCTGTCGTTTTCCTGAGAAAATGCCCGGGGAAACCACACTGCTAAAAAGAGGAGTAATAATATTATAGATTTCTGCATTCTGATCATACGTTAATTACATCATCAACTGTTCACTGGTTTTTCCAAATCTCCTTTCCCTGTTCTGAAAATCGAAGATGGCTTCAAATAAATCTTCCTTTCTAAAATCGGGCCACAATTTTTCGGTAAAAAATAATTCGGAATACGCAATCTGCCACAACAAAAAATTACTAATCCTGAACTCTCCACTAGTGCGGATAAGCATTTCAGGATCGGGTATATCTGATGTGTTTAGGTATTTTTCGAACAGTTCATTGTTTATCATTTCTGGCTTAATATTTCCATTTACCGAATCCAGTGCTATATTCTTCACTGCATTAACTATCTCCCACTTGGAGCTGTAACTTAAAGCGAGTATGAGATTTAATCCGGTATTTGAACTTAAAAACTGAATACTTCCATCTAACTTTTCCTTAACTTTTACAGGCATTTTACTCAAATCGCCAATAGCTGTTAACCTTACATTATTTTCCATCAGCGATTTTGATTCATTTTCAATTGCATAAACCAGTAATTCCATTAAGGCGTCAACTTCATCTTTTGGACGCTCCCAGTTTTCTGTAGAGAAAGCATACAAAGTAAGGTGTTTTACTCCTATTTCACCAGCTCCTTCCACAACCGAACGAACCGACTCAACACCGCTTTCGTGACCAAAAACCCTGGCTTTTCCGTGTTTTTCAGCCCATCGTCCGTTACCATCCATAATTATGGCAACATGTTGTGGTATTCTGTTTTTATCAAGCTTGTTTCTGAACGACTCCATTGTTAGTTTTTGCTTTCGTAGGCAGGACACGCTTTTTTGCCAATATATATTTTGTAGGTTAAATGAATTCCCAGATAACCAGACCAATCGTTATTGTGTATCGCGTCGGTATAAGTAATTTCCTCTTTAGTTCCATCTGAATTGGTAATTTCGTATGCCAGGGGGTCATCAAGGTTATCCAGTTTGTCGCTAAACATTTTTCTCATCTGATACTCAATCCCAATTCCAAGTCGTTGTCCCAGTGTATATTTAAATCCTATTCCAAACGGAATTGTTGTTGCAATTTCAGATTCATTTACCTCTGCAGTTCCTTTATTATGATTCGGATTAAAACTGGCAATAAATGCCGGATCCATATCATAAGGAAAATATGCAACTCCTATCCCTGCTGTTACATACGACGAAAATGGCATCTTTTCAACTCCCAGTATATATTTCAAATAATTAATCTCAATTTGTAATGAAAAATCCTGTACACTTTTACTAAACGTTGTTGGCACTCCCTCAATAACACCTTCGTCGGCAAATTTTCCTGTTAAAAACATCGCTCTTAAACCAACTCTTGAATTGAAATTGTACCTGAAATAACCCCCAAAATTCAGATTTAACGGCTGAAGTGGATTGGCTTCGTCAATATCGCCAAAATAAACCGAGCTACCACCCCAAATTCCAATATCTGCAGTAACCTGAGCATTTCCTGAAACAGTTATCCAAACTGTTGCAAACACCAATAATATTTTTTTCATTTTGGTATTCAAAATCGTTTAATTAACAATAGTTTCAGGTACAATTTTCATACAAATTACTTCAATAAAATATGATGGTTTTATACTGGAAAAACTTCCCTTATTAATCTTCTAAAAATGTTATAAAAATACAATTTATCACCCCGCAATGCCGCCATAACTTACTGAATATCAATGAACTTAAACTGATAACCCTTAGTATACCCCAGCTTTAAAGAGGTACAAAAGTAATATAATTCGTAAAATAACATACCTGAATGCTATTATAAAACCCAAAAGAACTTTAAAAATTGTTAAGTAGGCTGTAAATATTGAACTTCCTGCATTTAACAGTTAGTTTCTCCTGTCGATTCCCCACATTAGTTTGTTTCGAAGAGTGCTAAAGAAGGTTTGCCCGGGTAATTGAAGTGTTTTTAATTTAAAGTCTGCCTTTTTCACTTTGATTATTGTAGCCAGATCGACTGCCACCGATCTGAAATCCAGCGAAGTAAGAAAATGAGTTCCGCGTCCTTCAACCTTCAATTCAATTTCATAATTATCCGGAACTACCAGCGGCCGAACGGTTAGATTGTGAGGTGCGAGTGGGGTAATTACAAAGTTCTCTGAATCGGGTGTTAAAATTGGGCCACCAACACTCAGCGAATAGGCAGTTGAACCTGTTGGCGTTGCAATAATTAAACCGTCAGCCCAATAGTTATTTAATAATTCATTTCCAAAACAGGCATAAATATTAATCATCGACGATGAATCGGTTTTCAAAACAGTCATCTCATTTAATGCAAAATTGAAATCCATGTTTTCCATTCCGCAAAAATCAACCTGTAGCATCGATCGTTCAATCATTGTATAATTATGATTAAATATTTGCGTCAACGCGTTTTGCACCTGATTTTCTGAAATATCGGCCAAAAATCCCAATCTGCCGCTATTTACCCCGACCACCGGAACATCAAAATTCCTGATATTCAATACGGAATGAAGAAAAGTACCATCGCCACCAACACTGAATATGAAATTGCAGTTGTTGTCAAAATCAAGATACGAATTGAAAAAAGATGTATAAAAAGCCTCAATTTTTAGTTCATCAACTAAAAACGAATAGAAAGGTTGAAAAAGCTGTACTTCGATTTTATTAGCTTTCAGAAATCCAAAGAATTCGTGCAAAACAGGTGCAAAACTATCGGAAACAGTTGTACCAAAAACAGCTATTTTCATTGCAAATACTTTAAATATTCATAAATTTCATGAATTGATCAAAGCGATCTTTAAATAAATCACGTAGCTCCGACTGATCGAGGTAAACAGCTTTTACATTATAATCGTAACGCATAAATGCCTGAATAAGTGAAGATAAATCATCTTTATCAAGTTTCAGAATCACATCCAGAACATTTGTGCCATGTTTTCTATCCATGAAACAGCTTAAAATTTTAATGTCGTTGCTTTCAACAATTTGACTTATTTCTGCAAGCGAATAATTATTTACATTCATTTCGAGAATAATTACCCCGCCAATTTCTTCGAGTGAAAAAAGTTTCGCAAACCGGCGTGCCAAATCGTACAAGGTTATTGCTCCAAAATAATAATGATCATTGTCGAGAACAGGTAAAACACTTAATTTAAGTTTATACATTAAGATGGCTACCTCAAAAATGTGCTGTTCTTTGTGCGCGTGCGAAGTATTTAATTTATCTAGTTGATTTTCAATGGGTACATCCAGCAAATTCAAATCGTAAATCAATTTATCGGAAACCAGTCCCAAATACTTTGAACCATTGACAACCGGAATGTGCGAAACCCTGTAAACATCCATCGCGTTTAAAGCCTTTTTCCCTTTTTCCGCGCTGTTCACCGAGGTTAAACTATCTGATATTAATTTTTCTGCCAGCAAAATCTTTACTTTTTAATTTCCGCCATTACCGATGAAAATTGTAACTTGCGCTATTAAATTTTCAAACGATGACAAGACTAAGTGTAAATATAAATAAAATAGCAACACTGCGAAACTCCCGGGGTGGTAAAGTTCCGAGCGTGAAAGAAGCTACTATTAAATGTCAGCAGTTTGGTGCCCAGGGAATTACAGTTCATCCCCGGCCCGATGAAAGGCACATTACACGGCACGATGTTTATGAAATAAAACCTTTTATTACCACCGAATTTAATATTGAAGGATATCCGGGCGAAGATTTTTTAAAAATGATAATCGAAGTGAAGCCCGATCAGGTTACGCTCGTACCCGATACGCACAATCAGCTAACCAGTGATCACGGTTGGGACACATGGAAAAACATGAGTTTTTTAAAGGAAGTAATTTCCCGGTTGCAGGAAAACGGAATCAGGACTTCAATTTTTGTTGATCCAGATATTATTGCTATTGAAGGTGCTGCCGAAACAAAAACCGACCGGATTGAATTATACACAGAACCTTATGCAACTCTATACCCAATTGAGCGACATAAAGCCATCGAACCCTTTATAGAAGCTGCAAAAACCGCAAAAAATCTGGGGATTGAAGTGAATGCCGGCCACGATCTCAGCCTCGAAAACCTGAATTACCTGTATAAAAACATTCCGTATTTAGCTGAAGTTTCTATTGGACACGCTTTAATTGCCGATGCTCTTTACCTGGGTTTGGAAACCACCATTCAGAAATATCTCGAATGTCTGAGGTAGTTTAAGGTTTAAAATTAATTGTAGGATTCTGAGTGTAAAGTTTAAAGTCTGTCATTAAATAAATCCGGGAAATTAATCATGGAATTGTTTTTCAGAAAAGAGGGAACCGGTTCTCCACTGGTAATTGTGCATGGTTTGTACGGTTCATCTGACAACTGGATTAACATTGGTAAACGGCTGGCTGAGAAACATACAGTTTATATGATTGACCAGCGAAATCATGGCCGCTCACCATTTTCCAATTCGCATAATTTTAATGATATGCGCGATGATTTGGAGGAATTTTTCGAAAAACATAACATTGAAAAAGCAACTTTGCTCGGGCACAGCATGGGAGGGAAAGTGGCTATGTGGTTTGCTGCTGACTTTCCTGAAAAGGTTGAAAAACTGGTGATTGCCGACATTGCCCCGAAAGATTATCTTTTACTGAAGGAAGACAGCCAGTTTTATTTGCATCAGAATATTCTGCTGGCAATGATGGAGATTGATTTCACTAAAATTAAATCGAGAAATGATGTGGATGATTTTTTAGCTCAAAAAATCGACGATGTAAACATCCGGCAGTTTTTACTGAAAAATGTGGCAAAGGATAAAATCAATCACCTTTATAAATGGCGTGTAAATGCCGGAGTTTTGTATGATCATCTCGATGAAATTGTAAGTGGAGTAAATAAAAACTGGCTCGATGACCGGATTCCAATAACGAGCTATCCTGTAATTTTTATTCGTGGAATGAAATCTAAATACATTATTCCCGAAGACGAGCCGATGATTAAAGAGATATATCCCGATTCGAGAATCATTGACATACCCGACGCAGGCCACTGGTTGCACGCCGAACAACCCGAAAAGTTCATGAAAGCGGTGATGTTGTGTTGCTGAAGAAATGGGGACACGGAAGTCTGAATTCGGAAGATGAAGGTGAAAAGAAAATCATCCATTTGCGGGTGCTGATTCGATGAAATTTTATCCTTGTTTTACCAAAAATGGTAAAAATGGCAACCATCACAAGCATAACACAAATGTTTTTCGGATACTAAACTGTTATAATTTCACAGAAAAATATTTTCAATTCTGTTAATTTATAAAACGCCTGCAAATAATCGTGAGCAGGATGGTTAAAAAATCACTGAAACACATTAATTTTGTTATAATTACGCAGATGCAAGTTGTTTAAAATCAATTCTGCAGCATTATATTGAAAACATTTTTAATGCCCATTTTAAAAATAAATAAACCACAACCATGAACCAGGAAAAAATAAAAAAACTGAACGATACCATCATATCCGCTTCGAAAAAAATTAAAGTTCTTTCAGCTTTGTCATGGCCAGCTGAAGCAGAAGAACATTTTTTAAATGACTGGCACAAAGGAAATGTCCGTTTACCAAAAATAAAACAGGAACCGAAAGATGTTTCAGCAAGCATTGAAGTTCTTGACGGAGTGATAAAAATGTGTGATTTACAACATCCCGTAGAAAAGTTTTTGGCTGAAACTGCGCGCAGCTATGCAAATGCTGGCAGGATGCTCATGCATGTTGGAACTCCGGAGTTTTCCACCTATTCCATAAAACTTTATGGCAGACCCGATATGGTTTATAAATTACAAGGAATATCGGCTGTTGATGGCGCAAAGTTTTTTCTCGACCTTACCGAAAAGTTGTTGGGTAACCCAAATATTGAGCCAGTAGAAACCGATATTTCGGCTGAAAAATTTGTCAAATGGTTAAAACATGAAGTGGATGAATTTTTTGCTGAAGATAAAATTGAGGTACGTACGGATGATAAACTTTCATCAAAGGCAATTGCGGGTGCTACCCGGATTCGCATAAGAGCCAATGCTGTATTTTCGCAGTTAGATAAAGACCAGTTGCTATGCCATGAAGCATTTGTACACACGGCCTCTCAGTTAAACGGGCGAAAACAATTAAACCTCACAAGTCTTGGATTAGGTGCCCCGCGCACCACACGGACACAGGAAGGCATAGCCGTTTTTGCTGAGCTCATTACAAATGCAATAGATTTAAATCGGTTGAGGCGGATAGCTTTGCGCGTTATCGCAGTGCAAATGGCGCTCGAAGGTGCCGATTTTATCGACCTTTTTAAGTTCTTCCTCGATGCCGGACAGAGTGAAACGGAATCAGTTAAATCAGCCCAACGCATTTTCAGGGGTGGCGATGTAAAAAATAAAGTGGCATTTACCAAAGATGGCGTTTATCTGCAGGGGTTGTTAGAGGTGCACACCATGCTCAGAATTGCTATCCGCGACAATAAACCTGAGTTGGTCAGCAATCTTTTTGCCGGCCGCATGACCATTGCAGATACCATACGGTTAAACGAATACTTCGAAAAAGGCTGGTTAATTCCACCGGTGTACATGCCTACCTGGGCGAAAGACCTGAGGCGTTTGGCGGCCATGCTGGCCTTTTCAGCCTTCATTTCCAATATTAATCTTGACGTGGTTACGCTCGACAGATTTTTACTGTTGGATGAAGCAATCATGGAATCTTGAGTTGAAATGATGCAATAACAGAATAAACCACATAAACTGCTTCTCAGCTGATTTGATGAAGTATAAAAAGTTAATTTTTGATGCAAAGCAGTGCTTTCTGAAATTATACCCGCAGAGATTACATTGTTATTTTTATCTGTTATACTTTCCCGTCAACTCTTTCAGCATTTTTTGATGTCCGGGTTTTAACTGTTTCCACTCAAACCGCCAGCCCCAGTTTCCGGTGGCGGTTCCGGGGATGTTCATTCGGGCTTTTGTATCTAAACCCAACACATCCTGAAACGGAACAATTGCCATTTTTGCTGTTGATGCCCAAACCATTTCAATTGCATTTTGCAACGCATTTTCTGATTCGCCAAGATATTTATGAATCATTTTTTTCTCCTTGCCTTTTGCTGAAGTCAGCCAACCCAAAGTTGTATCGTTGTCGTGGGTGCCGGTGCAAACCAGGAAGTTTGGTTTGTAGTTGTGTGGCAGATTTTCGTTTTTAGCGTCGGAACCAAACGCAAATTGCAGCACCTTAATTCCTGTAAGATGCAAATCATCGCGTAGTTTTTCCACTTCATGCGTAATCAATCCCAAATCTTCGGCAATAAAAGGCAGGCTGCCAAATTCGTGTCTGAATTTCATTAAAAGCTGGTACCCTTTTGCCGCTTCCCATTTTCCGTTTATCGCTGTTTTTTCACCCGCCGGCACCGACCAGTAAGATTCGAGCCCCCTGAAATGATCAATACGAACAAGATTAAACATATTGATATTAAACCGAAGTCTCGCCATCCACCAGTCGAACTGTCTTTCTTCCAACCGTTGCCAGTTAAACACCGGGTTGCCCCACAACTGGCCGGTTTTACTAAAATAATCGGGTGGAACGCCTCCAACATGCGTGGGATTCAGTTTTTCATCCAAATGAAAAATATCGGTGTTTGACCAAACATCAGCGCTGTCGGTTGAAACATACAACGGAACATCGCCAATGATTTCAATTCCCTTTTCGTTGGCATATTTTTTTAAACGATGCCACTGTCTGAAAAACTGCCACTGCAAAAACATCCAGAAATCAATTTCAGTTTTTAAAAGCGCGGTATATTTTTTAATGGCTTCGGGTTTTCTGAATTTAATTTCGTCGGGCCAGTTATTCCAGCTTTCTCCTTTAAAATAAACTTTTAAAGCCATAAAAAGTGCAAAATCGTTTAGCCACCATTTGTGTTCGTATTGAAAATAGAAATACTCGTTCAGCCACGGGTCAATATTTTTCTGAAATATTTCGTAGCTCTTGCGCAAAAGAGGTAATTTCCATTCTTTGGCTTTGTCAAAATCTGCTTTCGCTTTATTAAACCCGGGCGATTTGATTTCATTTTTATTCAGCCAACCATCTTCTGCCAGCAAATCGAGGTCGATGAATTGGGCATTTCCGGCAAAGGCTGAATAACACTGGTAAGGAGAATCGCCATAACCAACCTGGCCCAACGGCAGAATTTGCCAAAGTTTCTGTTTCGATTTTTCAAGAAAATCAACAAACTGGTACGCATGTTTTCCCAATGTTCCGGTTCCATCGTCGCCCGGCAACGAAGTGATATGCAGCAAAATTCCACCTTTTCTGTTATTCATCCTTAAACTTTTTTCTAAAAATGGATAAATGGTCCGCCGTTTCGCGCACAATTCGCTGAACAGCAAGACCATGATTTAAATCGGTGTTAAATGAAGTTGCATCGTCTCCGGTAAAAAAGCGGTAATGTGCATGAACCATCGACCGTAGCCAGCCAGGTGGCACATGCCCTGACGGAAAACTGGTAACCGGTTTGTAGTTGCTGCCCACCATATGTTTTATCCACTGATTCGATCCTTCAATATAATATTCAAAATACTCTGAAGTCTGCGACGAATAACGGATGGCGCCATTTTCGGCATAAATTTCGAGATAAACCAAATCGCCGGTTCCCGAACTAATCCGGCTGGCTGACAAATTACCAACTGCCCCGGTTTCAAGGTCAACCAACGAAAGCGAGCTAAACAAATCGGAACCGGCGGGTACATCCTTAAAACTTCCGCCCTGCAAAGCGCTTGTAATCTGTAAATCTTCATTAAAAAATGCCATCAGTAAACTGATGCCATGAGAGCCCAAATCGGCCATTGCACCGCCATCGGGAGCGGGAGTTAACCTCGTAACCCGTTTTTCGCGGTAAGCAGTTTGCAGGTAATCGCCGTGGTAATATTTTAAATCGAAATGAATGGGTTTTCCCAGTTTGCCGGATTTCCAGAAATTCAAAGCCTCACGAACCGATGAAGTTTGGAGATATTGAAATCCAACTTGTATTTTAATAGTAGAGTCAGTTTTGGCAAGCAGCTTTTTCATTTCGTTTTCTTCTTCAAGGCTTGAGCAAACAGGTTTTTCGAGATAAATGTATTTTACATTCGGCATTTGCAGCGCCAGTTTAAAATGTTCAAAATGAACTTTATTTGGCCCGAGAATAAAAACGGCATCCAGTTTTTCATTCGACACAAACTCTTCAACTGTTTCAGCATGCCTGAATCCGTATTTTCGGGCAAAAGCCAGCCGGCTGTCTTCCCTCGCCGATGACACCGATTCAAGAATAATTTCGGGTACTTCGTTATAATAATATTTTAAAGCTTCGATTGAATATGCGTGAGCCTGGGCGATTCCACCCGCCCCCAAAAATCCTATATGTATTTTTTGCATCGAATAAAAATTCAAAATTTGCTCAAAAATAGTGTTTTGAATGTTAGTTAGGTACCTGCAGACAAAATTACCTCAAACAAATTGACTTGTTTTCCATACATTTCATTTCTAATTTTACTGTCAAATTTAAAATGGTTAGAAATGAAGGTATTATTTATTGGCGGAACCGGAATTATCAGTTCAGCAGTTTCGCAACTGGCAGTGGAAAGAGGAATTGAATTGTATCATTTTAACCGGGGAAAAAGTCACCGGAGAATTGAGGGTGTCGAAAATATAACCGGCAACATCAGAAATGTTGAAGAAACAAAACAAATCCTTGCTGATTATTCGTTTGATGTAGTGGTAAACTGGATTACATTTACACCAGAACAAGTTCAGGCTGACATTGAAATTTTTACCGGAAAAACCAAACAGTACATTTTTATCAGTTCGGCTTCAGCGTACGAAAAACCAATTTCGAAACTTCCAATTACAGAAGAAACACCGCTGATTAATCCGTTTTGGCAGTATTCGCGCGACAAGGCTACCTGCGAAAAAATGCTGATGGATGCATACAAAACCAGTAATTTCCCTTTGACCATTGTCCGACCATCTCACACTTACGACAATACTTTAATTCCAAACGACTGGGGTTACACGATTTTAGACCGGATGTTAAAAGGAAAGAAAATTATCATTCAAGGCGATGGCACTTCGCTTTGGGTTTTAACCCACAATTCTGAGTTTGCCGTTGGTTTTGTTGGT
>DATITY010000039.1:0-8661 GCA_035467235.1 Draconibacterium sp.
GGGCAATAAAAAGGTAAATATCACTCTTCCGGTTCCCGAACAGCGAAGCACACCCTGGCACACCATGAAAAATGACTATTACGAGGATGTTGTGGCTTATGCCGTTCCAAATACCGCAAAACCTGTAATAAAAGATATTAACGAAAAAGCCTTGTATGAAAGATATCCTTATTCGTCGTATCCGGGGGTAAAAACCCATTTACCGGCGCCGGGAGAATTTGACGAAACAGATAACGTTAAAAGCCTTGATCAAAAAGAAATAATAAACGTATCTGAATTACTGCAAACTAACGGACAATTCGTATGGGATGCTCCGGAGGGAAACTGGACTATCATTAGAATGGGAATCCGTGTGACCGGCGCAAGCACGCGTCCTTCGCCGGAACCGGTGATTGGTCTTGAATCTGATAAACTGAATGCAAAAGCTTTCGAAAACCACTTGAAAAACTTTACCGATATTTTACTTGAAAAGACTTCGCCCCGTAAAGAAGGTGTTGGCTGGACAGGATTTCATATCGATAGCTGGGAGAGTGGCTCGCAAAACTGGACAGATGGAATTGTTGAAGAGTTCAAAAAAAGACGCGGTTACGACCCCGAACCTTTTTTCCTGACTTTTACCGGTCGGGCAGTTGAAAGTCTGGAAATCAGCGAACGGTTTTTATGGGATCTCCGGCTTACATGTCAAGAGTTACTTCTGGAAAACCACGCTGAGTTTGCCAAAACTTACGCCCATAAAAACGGATTGGAACTGACCATCGAACCCTATGACATGAATCCGGCAGGCGACCTCGATTTGGGTGCGGTTGCCGATGTTATCATGGCTGAATTCTGGAGCCAACGATTTGGTTATGACACACATTACGCTGTAATTGAAGCTACCTCAATTTCGCACATTACCGGCCGGCCGGTTGTGGGCGCCGAAGTTTTTACTTCCGACAACAATGAGGCATGGCAGCAATATCCGTGGTCGATGAAGGACCAAAGCGACTGGGCGCTTGCAATGGGAGTAAACCGCTTTGTTTACCACACGTTTGCGCACAAACCCTTGGGAGATGAACATCGGCCGGGAATGACAATGGGACCTTACGGCGTTCATTGGGATCGCGGGCAAACCTGGTGGCCAATGGTTGAAGCTTACCACAAGTACATCAGTCGGAGTTCTCATTTGATACAGCAGGGGCAGGCAGTTTCCGATATTCTTTACCTCACTCCCGAAGGTGCGCCAATGATATTTAATGCTCCTGCAGATGCACTGGAAAAGAATGGCAGCATACCCGATAAAAAGAGTTACGGATTTGATGGTTGTTCACCTAAAATGCTCATGGAAAGAGCCGATGTTGAAAACGGGAAAATTTTCTTTCCGGGTGCAACTTCCTACGAAATAATGGTACTGCCCAATTTTAAAACCATGACTCCTGAACTTCTCGAGAAAATTGCTTCACTGGTTGAAAAGGGCGCGAAAATAATTGGTACTCCTCCAGTAAAATCGCCGGGTTTAACAGATTACCCAAATTGCGACGAAAAAGTAAAAACTTTGGCTGAAAAAGTATGGGGTTCGCTTCAAACCCCTGAAAATGTGAGTGAAATAAAATATGGAAAAGGCTCAATTTTTTTGGGAGGAAATCTCAGTAATGTTGATGCTGATTCGCTTTATCCTGATTATGAAAGTACGGTTAAAATTCTGTCGCAATTGAAAATCCAGCAGGATTTCAGTTCTTCAAACAACACAGTCAGATACGGACATCGGAAAACGGCGGGCAAGGATATTTACTTTGTGGCCAACAGAACCGGGTTTTTCCAGACTACAGAATGCATGTTTCGGGCTGAAGGAGAGCCGGAACTTTGGATTGCTACCACTGGGGAAACACGGAAAATCACGGATTATTCAGTCAGTAACGGCATAACCACAATTCCGCTCGAATTTTTTCCATCCGAGAGTTTCTTTGTTGTTTTCAATACAGGTAAAAAAGGAAAATCATCATCAAAACAAGCAAAAGGAAACTTCCCGGTATTCACAGAATTATTAACTGTTGAAGGTTCGTGGAATGTGTCGTTCGATCCAAAATGGGGCGGGCCCGAAGAAATTGAATTTGAAAAACTGCAGGACTGGACAGCACATGAAATGCGGGGAATAAAATATTACTCCGGAATTGCCACCTATAAAAAGTCATTCGGCATCAGCAACATCGAAAGTAAAAACACTAAATATTGCATCGACCTTGGAGTGGTGAATGATATCGCAAGGGTAAAACTCAACGGGAAAGATATTGGCGTAATTTGGTGTGCTCCCTGGCGAATTGAAATTTCAGGTGCGTTACAGGAGGGAACCAATGAACTTGAAATAGAAGTTGCCAATCGCTGGATAAACCGTTTATCGGGCGACAGACTTGAACCCGATGCGAACGCACGAACCGTGAAATTTGAAAATGGCTTGCTGGGAGGACAGGAATTTACCACCGGCAGATACACTTTTACCCTTGACGCAGCGATGCGATCATTTAAGTTTACAGAGCCACTTCCATCGGGATTACTGGGGCCGGTTACCATTCAGAAACTGGTAACGAAATAAAAATATAACTGAGATTAGATTTTACCCATGTTGTAAATTTGATTGACGGAATCAATTTGACCAGCTGGGATTCGAAAAGGAGACGGCCCAAGGTTTCGCCTGCAATGGGATGCGAAACTGTGACAGTAAGTTTTTTGAAGATATTTGTTTTAGTTTGCAGAAACCCAAATAACAGTGTGGCATCGTACTATATGTTTAAAAGAATGAAACAAAACTTCCAACTCCATTACTTTTAAGGGGAGTACGAATTTGCCATCAGAATGCAGGTTTGGTGCACACTAATTGCCAACTTCTGAATACTTTCATCCAGAAAATGGCCCAAAATTAAAAGGTATATTCCGTTGTAGCATCATTGGCAGGATATACCTGATTAGTTTACCTGATGTATTTGAATATATTCGAAGCATCAAACGGGAATACATGAAAAAACAGAATGCACCGCTTCAAACCGGCAAACAGAAGTCAATCCCCGGATATTTGGAATATTCATTTAAAATATGGAAATTAAAGCCATAATTTTAAGAGCAGTTTAAAGATGGCAGAATTAAAAACAAAACAAACCAGTGCAGATGTTACCGAATTTATCAACTCATTTGCTGATACCGAGCAAAAACGGTTGGATAGTTTTGAATTGTTAAAACTGATGCAGGATTTTACTGGTTTTGAACCCAAAATGTGGGGGGCATCCATTATTGGTTTTGGCAGTTATCATTATAAATCGGAGAGGAGCAGTCAGGAAGGTGATTGGCCGTTAATCGGTTTTTCACCAAGAAAAGCTGCTATTTCACTTTATGTTTTTACTGGAGCCAAAGAGCATGAATATCTGTTGAAGGAATTGGGGAAATTTAAAATGGGGAAAGCCTGTATTTACGTTAAAAAGCTTTCCGATATCAATCAGGATGCACTCAGAAAACTTATGAAAGAAACGATAGAATATCTGAAGGCAAAGTACAAAAAGGGTTGAATAACGACCATTAAAGTTGGTCTGTAATCCGTTAATTAATGAATAAATCAAAACCTATGAAAAAACTAATCTTTATAATCGTTTCGCTGGTTTTTGCCAACTCAGTTACCGCACAGGACATCCCTTTTCGCTTTGAGGAACTTACTGCCCCCGATTTTGTGATAGCCGTTGAAAAAAGTAATAAAACCTGCATTATTCCCATTGGCGTGATGGAAAAGCACGGCCCGCATTTACCTTTGGGAACAGATTTGTTTCTATCCAGGGAATACGCGCTTCGGGCGGTCGAAAAAGAGTATGCTGTTGTATTTCCCTGGTATTATTTCAGCCAGATCAACGAAGCGCGGCACCAACCGGGAACGATTGCCTACAGTCCTGAACTGATTTGGAAAATGCTGCAGGAAACCCTCGATGAACTGAACCGAAACGGATTCGAAAAAATAATCATTGTGAATGGTCACGGCGGTAACAATGCATTTCTGAATTATTTCGGAATGGCACAACTTTCCGAACCACGGAAATATTCGCTATACTGGTTCAGACCGGAAGATAATCCGGAAATAGCAAAGAAAGTAACAGAGCTCACTCAACCCGATAAATTCGATGCCCACGCTGGAAACAGTGAAACATCGGAAATGATGGCTGCCCAGCCTGCTGTTTCACACCCCGAAAGAGCCGGACAGCAAAGCGGTGTTGACCAGGAGCGCATGAAGGAACTGCAATACATTTACACCGGAATCTGGTGGTATGCCAGTTATCCAAATCATTATGGCGGCGATGGTTCCAAAGCCAACGCACAGGCCGGCGAATTGCTGATAAATGAAACTGTAAATCAACTGGTTAAAATGATAAAACAGGTAAAAGCCGATAAAATAGTTCCCGAATTGCAAAATCAGTTTTTCAAAGAAGCTGAAAATCCGGTGAAAACGAAACAGTAGGATTTTATAGGGTGCGGCGGTTTCCGAACCGCTAAAAAATATGCGAATCGGAATTCGCATCACCTTTTCTTAGGCTTCGACTTACCTAGTTTTAGTATATTAATTATTAAGTATTAAATAAACACGTAATTAAGAAAGTCCATATCCCGGGAAAGTCCATTTCAGACAAAAAAACCTTTTCTTTGCACCAAAATTTTGAACAGATGAAGAAAAGGGTGAATGTGGTTACGATGGGTTGTTCAAAAAACCTGGTAGATTCGGAGGTGTTGCTCAACCAGTTGGAACGCGGAAAGTATGAAGTGGTGCATGATGGCAGCGGCGTCGGTTTTGATGCGGTTTTTATCAATACCTGCGGTTTTATTCACGACGCCAAACAGGAATCCATCGATATGATACTCGATTATGCCGAAGCCAAAAAACGCGGTGATATCGGCAAATTGTATGTTATGGGTTGTCTATCGGAACGCTATCAGAAAGATTTGGAAAAGGAAATTCCCGAAGTCGATCGCTACTTTGGCAAGTTCGACATGAAAGCGATGGTTGATGAACTGAAAGTGACGTTTCAACCTGAATACATATACGAACGCAAAATTACCACCCCTTCACATTTTGCTTACCTGAAAATTTCTGAAGGTTGCAACCGGTCATGTTCTTTTTGCGCCATACCGATGATGACCGGAAAACACAAGTCGCGCACCATTGAAAGTCTTGTTACAGAGGCCCGATATCTGGCCAAAAAAGGCGTAAAGGAAATTCTGCTCATCGCGCAGGAACTCTCGTATTACGGAATCGATATATACGGGAAAAGCAGGCTGGTAGATTTGGTAAACGCAATTTCTGAAATTGATGGCATCGAATGGATTCGGCTGCACTATTTGTACCCCACAAAATTCCCGTTTGATATTTTGCCGGTAATGCGCGAAAATCCAAAAGTTTGTAAATATCTCGACATGCCGCTGCAGCACATTGCCAATCCCGTTTTAAAAAATATGATGCGCCACGTTACCCGTGAGGAGACTGAAGCGCTGATTAAAAGAATAAAGGAAGAAGTTCCCGGAGTGGCGATGAGAACCACGATGTTGGTAGGTTTTCCGGGCGAAACAGAGGAAGATTACGAGGAATTGAAACAGTTTATCGAAGAAACCCGGTTCGACAGGCTGGGGGTTTTCCCGTTCTCAAACGAAGAAGGAACTTACGCATACAAACATTTCAAGGATAAACTCAGCGATGAGGAAAAACAGGAACGCGCCGACGAAATCATGGAAATTCAGCAACTGATTTCGGCAGAACTCAACCAGCAAAAAATTGGCAAAACTTTCAAAGTGATTATCGACAGGGAGGAAGGCGAATTTTATGTTGGCCGCACCGAATTTGATTCTCCCGAAGTGGATGGTGAAGTGCTGGTTTCTTCGGCCGGAACACTTAAAAAGGGCGATTTTGTAAATGTAAAAATCACGGGCGCTGAGGATTACGATTTATTTGGAACCGCTGAATAAAAAAGTTTGATTTTATTGGACGGAAGGAAAACTCTCCGCTCCTGTAAAATGTTATAGCTGATTCAACATTGTATTAAAATCGGATGTCAGAAACTGTGAAAAACGGTAAAAAAGGAATCTTTTCTTTGCTGAAACCTTACAGGTTGATGATTGCTTTGCTTGTGCTTTTTTCTCTTATCGGAAATGCGGCCAACCTGATTATACCGCGAATCATTGCCAATGGAATCGATACTTATGCTGAAGGTAGTTTCAGCTATAAAATCATACTCATTCAGTTTCTTACTGCAAATTCGGTTATTTTCCTTTTTTCAGTCTTGCAAACCATTGTGCAAACGCTGACTTCCGAACGTGTTGGGTTCAATCTTCGTGAAAAACTCTCACAGAAAATTTCGGGGCAGAGTTTTGCTTTTATCCAGGAAATGAATCCATCCAAATTGTTGACAAACCTTACCGCTGATGTTGATTCAATTAAATCTTTTGTTTCGTTTGGCGTTTCGTCAATCGTTTCATCCATTGTGATGATTGTTGGAACTGTGATTCTGTTGCTGATTATCGATTGGGAGCTGGCCTTGCCGGTTTTGCTTATTATTCCTTCGGTTGCCATCACTTTTTATATTATCAGCCGGAAAATCAGGGTGTTGTTTCTGCGGGGCAGGGAAGTCATCGACTGGTTAAACAGGGTCATCAACGAGAGTATTCTGGGGGCAGCCATTATTAGGGTCATCAATTCGCAACAACCGGAATATGTGAAGTTTCTGAAAGCCAGCGGCGAATCGCGCGATATCGGGATTTCCATAGTTAACCTTTTCGCCACCCTTGTTCCGCTGATTACTTTTTTTGCCAACATGGCCACACTCACCATTCTGGCGCTCGGGGGGCATTTTGTGATAAGCGGAAATCTTTCGCTTGGTGATTTTGCCGCGTTCAACAGTTATGTAACTATCCTGGTTTTTCCGATTATCATGATTGGTTTTATGAGCAACGTTTTTGCGCAGGCGTCGGCATCGTTTCAGCGAATCGAATCGGTGTTGAATGTACCGGAAAGTGCAGAAGACGGAACCCTTGAAACAGAATTGACAGGGAAAACGGAACTGAAAAATGTCTCGGTTTTTTATGATGAAAAACCTGCTTTAAAGGATATTTCGTTCAGTATTGAACCGGGTTCGCGAACGGCAGTCATCGGGCCGACAGCGGCAGGTAAAACGCAACTGCTTTATTTGCTCACGGGATTAATAAAACCCACCGAAGGCACTGTGGAATTTGACGGAAAGCTGCCCGGAGAATATAAAAATGAAACCTTTTATAAAAGTGTTGGAATTGTATTTCAGGACAGTGTAATGTTTAACATGAGTCTGCGCGAAAACGTTTCGTTCAGCCCGACAGTAACAGGAGAATCGCTGCAAAAAGCCATTCAAACGGCGGGGTTGGATGAGTTTGTTGATTCGCTTCCCGAAAAATTGGAAACAATTGTTTCTGAAAGAGGAACCAGCCTTTCGGGCGGACAGAAACAACGTATCATGCTGGCCAGGGCACTGGCTGTCAACCCGAAAATATTGCTGCTCGACGATTTTACCGCACGTGTTGACCAGCAAACCGAACAGAAGATTCTGAAAAGGCTGAAAGAAAACTATCCTGAAATCACGCTGATTTCAGTAACGCAGAAAATCAACCCGGTAAAGGATTTCGAAAAAATCATTCTTTTGATGGAGGGTGAACTGATTGCCGCAGGAAAACATGAACAGCTTCATGCCACATGCCCTGAATATGTTCAGATTTACGAATCGCAACAAAGTACAAGTCATTATGAACTACAATCTTAACGACCGTACAGAAGAAATTAAATCGAAGCAACTGGGTTTTTCATCGGTAAAAAGCATGGTTAACCAAATGGTGGAGGAGAAACGCACACTGTTGCTGGCTTTCGTCTCCATGATTGTTGCTGCTTTGCTCAATCTTGCCGGGCCATTTATCATCGGGCACACGGTTGACAAGTACATTCTGACAGGTCAGTTTCACGGGGTGCTGGTGTTCAGTGCAATTTTGCTTGTAACTTATATTGTGGCGCTGGTGGCCGGTTACCTGCAAACGCGGTTGATGGGCGCCGTGGGGCAGCGAATGGTGTTTACGCTGCGGAATTCGGTTTTCAGCAAACTGCAGGAGTTGCCTTACGATTTTTTCAACCAGAACAAAGCCGGCGACCTGATTTCCCGCATCAACAACGACACCGAAAAAATCAACCAGTTTTTTTCGCAGTCGCTGATGCAGTTTTTACGTGTTATTTTGATTATGATTGGGTCGGGGATTTTCCTGCTTTCGTTGCACGTTCAACTGGGAGCTGCCACGCTGGTTCCGGCAGTTTTTATGTGGATTTTTACAAAAATATTTTCGCCGCTGGTAAAAAAGAGAAACTCAAAATACCTGAAATCAACCGGTTTACTGAGTTCCGAAATTCAGGAAAGCCTGAACAATTTTAAGGTGGTGGTGGCATTTAACCGTCGCGATTATTTCAGAAAACGGTTTGCCGGAGTCAATCAACAAAACTATTCATCGGCCATTCAGGCTGAAATTTCAAACAACATGTTTCTCCCTATTTACACATTTTTCTCCAACATCGGTTTGCTGATTGTTCTTACGCTGGGGATTTATTTTATCGCGCAGGGGCAGTTTACGGTTGGTTTGCTCATCAGTTTTATCGGG
>DATITY010000040.1:0-5624 GCA_035467235.1 Draconibacterium sp.
TCGCTTGAAAACTTTGTTGATGCAGAGTTTCTGGTTGTTTTTTTTACCTGCAATCATTGTCCGTATGTAATTGGCAGCGATGAAATTACAAGAAAAATAGTCGAACATTTCAAACCAAAGGGTGTTGAATTTGTGGGAATAAATTCGAACAGCAAAAATACTTACGCTGAGGATGATTTTCCACACATGATTGCCCGGATGAAAGAACACAATTTTCCATGGAAATATTTGTACGATGAATCGCAGGAAATAGCGCTGGCTTATGGAGCGCTTCGTACTCCTCATTTTTTTGTTTTCGACGATGAGCGAAAACTGGTTTACACCGGCCGCGGGGTTGACAATCCGCGCGACACATCGAAAATGACGGTGAATGATTTGGAAAGAGCTTTGGAAGAACTTACATCTGGTAAAGAGATTTCAATTCCGGTAACCAACCCGATTGGCTGCAATGTAAAATGGGACGGCAAAGACAAACACTGGATGCCCGCCGATGCCTGCGATTTGGTTTGGTGAGATTGGCGGCTGGCAGGCTGTAAAAATTTCATAACTCATTTTAAAAACCAATTTATAAAGCATAGAAATAGACATCTATCCAGTTTCATTTTTTTGTATGTTTACATTCATTAAAATTTAAACCAATAAACTTTTTAAAAATGAAAAAGATTAATTCAATTCTTATTGCGATTTTAGTTGTGTTTACATTGAATTCAAAAGCACAGGATCCAAAGAAAGATTTTTTCGGAATGTGGACACTTGATATTGAAGGCGGTTCGGTGGGCTGGCTTCAGCTTCATAACAACAATGGTTTTCTTGATGCCGATTTGTTATGGCAGGGTGGAAGTGTTGAGCCTGTTTCAAATGTTTATTTTGTTGATAACACCACACTTGAGGTTACACGAACCCGTGAAATCAACAGGTCTGCTGACCGTAAACACGTTGTTACACAAACTTACCGGTTTGAAAGAAAAGGGGACAAATTAACCGGTGTCTTATCTGAGCCAGCCAGGGATGGAGTTGGAATAAATGTAACTAAATTTAAAGGATGGAAACTTCCCGATCCGGGCCCTGCACCTGATTTGTCGAAAGTAAAATATGGCCAGCCAATCCAGCTTTTCAACGGTAAGGATTTAACAGGATGGAAACTTATCAATCCGAAACAGGCCAATGGTTTTAAAGTTATCGATGGTGTTTTGGTAAACGACCCTGTAAATCCCGAAGGTCAGCGGGTGAATTTTGGCAATTTGCGCACCGAACAGGAATTTGAAGATTTCAAACTTTCTTTGGAAGTAAATGTTCCCGAGCACAGCAACAGCGGTGTTTATTTACGGGGCATGTACGAAATTCAGGTTGTCGATTCGTACGGTAAAGAATTGGACTCGCATAATATGGGCGGTTTGTACAGTAGGATAAAACCGACTGTTGCAGCCGAGAAAAAAGGTGGCGAATGGCAAACCATGGAAATGATATTGTGCGACAGACATGTAACTGTTATCCTGAACGGTAAAAAAATAATCGACAATCAACCGGTTTACGGTCCAACAGGTGGTGCTATGCAAGCCGATGTTTTTAAATCAGGGCCAATTTATCTGCAGGGCGACCATGGAAAAGTTTCGTACCGCAATTTAGTATTGACACCAATTGTAAAATAGGGGTACGGAAGTCTTTAACTTCCATAATTTTCATGATAAAAAGGATTCCATTCTTCAGCTAACGAATAGAATCCTTTTTTACTTTTTACCAACCTCAAACTTTATTTACCTTCGAAGTGTTCTCAAAGAATTAGAAAAAATGAATACAAAATACTTAATCCTTTTGGTATCAATGATTATTTCAAATATAGCATTTGCACAAATTTCAGGTAAGATTGAAAATGAAGTTAAAAAGCAAACCGCTTCAATGACTGAACTTTGCAAGCAACTTCATCAAAATCCTGAATTGTCGTTGCAGGAGTTTGAAACCTCAAAACGAATGGCTGCGGAATTAAGAAAAGCCGGTTTTGAAGTAACCGAAAACTTTGGCGGAAATAATGTTGTAGGAATCCTGAAAAATGGGGAAGGACCGGTGATTATGTTGCGCACCGACATGGATGCACTGCCCGTTGAAGAAAAAACAGGTTTTGATTTTGCCAGTACCAACAAGGCTAAAAACAGCGATGGCGATGAAGTTGCGGTAATGCATGCCTGCGGCCACGACATTCACATGTCGGTTTGGGCTGGGACAATTCACACGCTCGCGGCGTTAAAAAATGAATGGAAAGGAACTTTGCTGGTGATTGCCCAGCAGGCTGAAGAAATCAGTGGTGGGGCAGGTTTGGCAATTGAAACCGGATTATTTTCAAAATACCCGAAACCCGATTTTGCATTGGCTTACCATATCAATCCTGAATTGGAATCAGGAAAAATAGGTTTGGTGGGAGGACCTGTTTTTGCAGGTGTTAAAACCGCTGAAATTAAAGTTTATGGCAAAGGCGGCCACGGTGCTTATCCCGAAAAATGCATCGACCCGATTGTGATTGCATCCCGGATTGTGCTTGATTTGCAAACCATTGTTAGCCGCGAAATCAGTCCCCTTGAACCAATTGTTGTAACTGTGGGGTCAATACATGGTGGATCACGTCCGAATATTATCCCTGATGAAGTAAAAATGGAATTAACATTGCGATATTATTCAGATGAAACAATTGAAAAAGTAATTGCTGCGATTAATCGGATTAGCAAATCGGCAGCGGAAATGGCCGGGATGCCGGATTATAAGTTGCCGCTGGTAAAAATTGAGCAGGCAGAAACGCCACCGGTTATCAATAATCAGGAATTAAGCGAAAAAATAAAGGGATTTGCCCATGGAATAATTGGTGCTGAAAATGTGGTGAAAACCGCGCCGGCGATGGTGGGAGAGGACTTTGGAAAATATGGCCGGACACCTGAAAATATTCCAATTTGCCTGATTTGGCTGGGAAGCACAAGCACTGAATTGATGAAGGAACTGAATGCAAAAGGCGAAAAACCATTCCCTTTACATTCCCCGTTTTTGAATCCTGACTACGAAAAAACCATCGAAACCGGTATTAAAGTTATGGCTGGAAATGTGATTGGATTGATGGGGAATTAAAAGACAAAAGCTTATATTTTACTGAGTTGATTGATGCTTTTTGCGTTTTCTATTTTTTCGACAGATTTAATTTTAAGGATAATGGAAGGTATGTAAGAGAATACTACACCTGTAAGTAATATTAGGATGAACTGGATATTTACGTTAAGCGATAATTGATTAAGCAGTAAGGCAAAAGCGATTATCAACAAATTAACTGATACAATAATAATAGTAACTTTCAAATGACTGGATACCAATCCAAGTAAACGGTGGTGAATGTGATTGTTATCAGCTATAAATGGTGACTTTTTGTTATATATACGGATTGTCATTACGCGCAAAGTATCAACAAGAGGCACAATAATTATTGCAAACGAAACTGCGGGAGCCGCTTCTATAGCATATAATGCAGAATTAATATTAAATTCGTTAAATTTTACAACCAGCGCTGAAATAACAAGCCCTATGATTAATGAACCGGTATCGCCCATAAACAGCTTGTTTTGATGCCCAAATACATTGTAAATAAAAAATCCGGCAAGACTGCCAACCAATGCAAAAGAGAGTATTGCAAATTGTGTATGTCCGGCAATTAAAAACCAAACACCAAAAGCAGTGGCAGCGAGCATCGCAAGTCCCGATGCCAATCCATCAATACCATCGATTAAATTGAAGGCATTTATGATGACGACCATTGCAAAAACCGATAATAAAAAGCTCGCAATATATCCTGTTTCTCCTGTTCCCAGAATTCCATGAAGATGAGTAAACCGAACATTTCCAAGTGCTATAATGATAACTGCAGCAAAAATCTGAACCATTAGTTTTTTTCTTGCTGAAATGTCCAACAAATCATCTTTCAAACCAATAAAAAACATGATAATAACAGAAGCAATGATGTATTTTAAAGCATCGAAACTAATGCCATCAGTAGCAATAATACTGCTTAATGTGAATCCAATAAATATAGCAACTCCACCCATCGGAGGTACAACTTTGGTGTGAATCCTTCTTTCATCAAAAGGTTCGAAAAGATGCTTGGCATGAGCAACCCGTATAATTGGAGGTACAGTAATAAATACCAGTAAAAAACCGATAACAAAAGCTCCAAATGTCAGTACATAGTCCATTATTATTCTTTGGGTGTGTTGCTTACTTTAATGGAATTTTCAATAGTCCAATATTTGTTTAGCAAAGATCGAAAAAAAAATATGATTCAAGTTATTTTATATAAGATTATTAATAATAACATCAAATTGATTTAAAGGCGGTTGTTTCTTACCATCTCTTTGCAACAGACAACTGAAAACCTAAATTTTTGCCAATGGTATTACCACCATCCGTTCCGGCAGCAAGTCCAATTTCAACAGGAAACCCGGGGTTTATATATTGCACTTCAAACAACCCTGAAACCTGTTTTTGTTTTGATGTATATGGTTCGGAATAAGTTCCTAATTGTTGAATGTATGTAAGCATTCCTTTCCATCTGAAATAATCTGAAAAGTTGCCTCTAACTCCAATATGATGGGCAAAAAACCGGTTCGATTGTATCCCCATGGAATATCCGTTACTTTGAATAACAGGGTAAAAAAGCGGAGAACTCATAACCTGTTGCTGGTAAGTGAATCCAGAGCGGTAAATGCCATGATTATAGTAATTGTCGTATTCATTCATTTTCCATTTTCCGGTATTTTCGTTCCACGAATATATGGAATCTGTGATGCTTTGCTGGCGGGTATTTGTGAATTCATAAACAACATCGGTCACCAGCTTTTTTTCGTTTTTGATGTTGAGATGAAGTCCCAGTAAATTGTCGGGCCAGTTGTGTAAGTTCAATCCTGAATTATCTTCCCATGGATGGCTCATATAAAATGTCAGATTCATTTTGGGAAAGTCTTTTACCACCTCAAACTGGTAAGTTCCCAACTGATTTCCTGAAATGTTTTTTTGGTCGGTTTCAGGGAAATCTTCACCACCCGGAATAGCAAAAACATAGTGCCAGTAAGCATTCCAGCCTTCGGGCAATTCACCGATATTTTCATTCTGCGAGGTGCCGCCCCACATTACATAATGCTCAAAACCAATTTTAAAATTGAAAGTTGATGAGGTTTGAAATTTAAAGTACAGATTTTTGTGGTGCAAATGGGCCCCATCAACATAACGCTCATCATTCAGAAAACCTTCGTCGTATTCACCTTTAAAGCTGAGCCACTTATGCGCAAAAGGAAAAGGTTTGTAACCACGGGTAGAGAAACGGATAGTTGGAGCCGGTCGTGTATTTTGAATTCGGGCAAGATTCCCATTCGTTGTTGACAAACCGGCAAACCTGATTTCGTTGTAAAACAGTCCTCCTTTTATTTCCCATCCATTTAGAGAGAATGCTGTGAATGCCTGTTTAACTGATAATAATTGTCTGAATTCCCAAATGTAGCAATAAAATTGCCACCCCAACTCCAGTCAAATTTTGTTTCAGGCTTGTCGTTATATGCTTGTCCGATGGCAAGATCGGTGATGTTCAGGAAAGAATTGGTGGC
>DATITY010000041.1:0-1718 GCA_035467235.1 Draconibacterium sp.
AGTTCAGGATTTAAGCTTGTACAGATTTCCAAAGAACTTCAGGGGCAGAAATGTGTTTGTGGTGCAGACCTGGTGGTTTGTTCAGGCAGTATTTTTTAACTTATCACCCCAGTTTATGTATGGCTGGAGGCGTTTTTTGCTGCGACTTTTTGGTGCCCGTATCGGCACAGGCGTAATTTTGAGGCCATCCGTAAAAGTGACTTATCCCTGGAAAGTAAGAATTGGTGACCGGAGCTGGCTAGGTGATGATGTGGTGCTTTACAGCCTGGGAGAAATTGAAATCGGTGCCGATACGGTAATTTCTCAAAAGTGTTATTTATCTGCCGGTTCACATAAATATAATAAAACTGCATTTCCTATTTATTCCGAAAAGATCAGCATTGAAGATGAATGCTGGTTAGCAACAGATGTATTTGTTGCCTGTGGTATCACAGTCGGAAAAGGAACTGTAGTTGGTGCGCGCAGCAGTATTTTCAACAACCTGCCGGCAGGCAAAGTGTGTTATGGCAGTCCGGCAAAGGTAATCAGAGACAGAAGCAATGATGATCTCTAAAATGAAAATTCTAATACTTTCCCCCTTCTTTTTTCCTGAACCGATCTCAACCGGAAAGTTCAATACAACATTTGCCAAAGCCCTGCGCGACAAAGGGATGGAAGTAACGGTAATTTGTTCACATCCATTGTATCCTTCCTGGAGTTCTAAAAAAACAGAGCGTGAAATAGAGGGAATAAAGATCATCAGGGGTGGAGCCAACATAAATTATCCAAAAAATATATTTTTAAAAAGAGCCCTGCTCGAATTGGGCTATGCATTTTTTGTTTTAAAAACCTTCTATAAACTCAAAGATGAAACTGATCTGATAGTGCCGGTTTTTCCACCAAGTCTGGCATTTTATAGTATACTTCCTTTTTTGCGGAAGAAGACAGTAAAAGTTGCCCTGGTTCACGACCTACAGGAGGTTTATATGAGAAATCGTTCAGGAGCCCTGAAAAAATCGCTTCATTATGTCATGTATAACATTGAAAAAGCAAATTTTCAGAACTGCGACAAATTGATTTTTCTCTCTGAGGAAATGAAGGAAACCGCAGCATCCTGCTATCATTTAGACCGAAATAAATTGTTTGTCCAATATCCTTTTGTCAATATAGATACTTCCTCAACAACAAATAATTTATCTGATCTGTTGCCAAAAAACAAAAAACACATTGTTTACGCAGGTGCTCTCGGAGAAAAACAGGATCCATCGAAGCTGTATGAACTTTTTAATTTTGCTTCTGAAAGGATACCGAATACTGATTTTCATTTTTTTTCTGATGGGGTTTACTTCAGCAAACTAAAAGAAACGAATAAAAATCCTTTCATACGGTTTCACAATCTTGTTGAAGAGAAGGATCTTTTCGAGCTGTACAATAAAAGCGCGGTTCAAATCATTCCCCAGAAGGAAGGGACATCAAAAGGTTCACTGCCCTCAAAATTGCCCAATCTGCTGGCTTCGGGCTGCAATCTTTTGGTCATTACCGATAAAGACAGCGAACTGGAAACTCTTTTTCGAACGTACGGTCTGAATTCCTTTGTTACTTTATGGGATAATGAAGAAATTTGTAAAAAGTTGAAAGAAATTACTGATCTTGGCAAAACAGAAAATTCCGGCCATATATCGGTTTCCAAAGAACTTTTTCAACTGGATTTTCTTGTGAATGAGATCATTAAAAGCAAG
>DATITY010000042.1:0-5178 GCA_035467235.1 Draconibacterium sp.
TTAAATATTTACAATTCTAATTCATGTTTCATCTCTATCTCACTCTGGCATATATTATTCCAAATATTTATGTTTTTTTCCGCATAATTCATCTTTTCATTGGTAAAGGATATAAACTCTGGTACACCATTATTTATTTGATATTGTTTGCAATTTATCCTTTAACTGGCAATTATGCAGAGCATTCAGCAAATGCCGCCTTGAAAATCATATCTTCATTTAGCGGTTATCTGTTACCGTTTTATTTATATCTGTTTCTTTCAGTTGTTGGGTATGATTTGTTTCTACTGCTTAATCTCCTGTTGAAAATGGTTTCGGTTAAAACAAGAAAATCATTTATTTACCGGTTTTATTCTCTTTCGGCACTGATTTTTTTATCGGTAACTGTTGTAATTGGAGGCGTGATTAACCTGAATACAATTCGCATTTCTAAGTATAAAATCACACTTCCGAAAAAGAGTTCGGATATTGATAACCTGAGAGTTGCTTTTGTTTCTGACATTCATATTGAGCAAAATCTAAATCTGGGTTTTTTAGAACAATTTGTTTGCAAAGTAAATGCATATCAGCCTGATATTCTTTTATATGGTGGCGATATTGTGGAAGGCGACAGCGAAGATGAAACATCAGAAGCAATGGAATCGATTCTGAAAAAGATACAAACCAAATACGGAACGTTTGGCGTTGTTGGCAATCACGAGTTTTATGGTGGCCAGGAACAAGGTGTTTTTTTTAGAAAAGCAAACATTACTTTACTTAATGATACAATTGTCAGTATTGACAATGCCTTTTACCTTGCCGGCAGGGTTGATCAGCATTTCAGAAATAGAAAATCAATAGAGGAGATTTTACAAAACAATTCAGCTGATCTTCCAATAATTCTGATGGACCACCGGCCAACACAGTTGCAGGAAGTAAGTCAAACCGCTGTAAATGTTCAGTTTTCAGGGCATACTCATAACGGGCAGCTTTTCCCGATTAATTATATTATTCATCGAATGTACGAGTTGAGCTGGGGATATAAGAAAATCAGGGAAACGCATTTCTTTGTCAGCAGCGGTTTGCGTTTGTGGGGGCCACCCGTTAAAACTGCCGGAAAATCGGAGATAATGGTTGTTGATTTTACTTTTAGATAAATTCAAGAGTAAATTATTAATTCAAACTTATGCCTCAAAAATTAAACAGTTTTTCAAATGGCGGTTTCATCGAATTCGATTCGGGATGTTTCGATGGCTGGTGTGTTTTTGTTACATCGCCCGGTAACGACCGGTTTGCACCAACCGATGTGCAGTATTTTACACGGTTGAAAGTATTAGGCGAAAAATATGGGCCACAAAAAGTTTATGATGATTTTGTGGTGATTTATAATCGTACCACCAAAAATGTTGATCCAAAAGTGTTTGAACTGATTGCCGTTTTAAGCCGTTTTTACAATTCCGATGCTGTGGAAATGGAAATTTGGCTGAATGTTGTTTATGCCGGAATGATTGCTGAAGAAAACAAGGAAAATGCCATTCTGAAAAAACGCATCAAACGGTTGGGAATGCACCAGGTTTTAATCGATGGAATGCCGCCGGGAGCAGCAGCAGTATTCAGCAAAGGTAAAAAGTGGAAAGAACTGGATGAAATAATGAGGTTGATGGGATTTTAAAATTAAAGATACCTTTTAACGCTGACAAGTCTATCGTCGTTGTCAGGTTAAAAGTTCATTCCACCTCGTCAGCGTGCAACGCACCTGACAACGTCAAACCAAAAAAAAAGAGGCCGTGTGCACAGCCTCTTTTTTATATTGAATGTTGGTTTAGAACTTTGATTAAGGTGCTATTTCTTCTCAAATTCCCCTCCTTTGGAGGGGTTAGGGGAGGCTTTACTTTAATCCCCGTTTTTCGAGAAGCGGTTCAATTGAAGGTTCTTTGCCCCGGAATTTTAAATACACATTCATTCCTTCATCGGCACCCGATTTGGCAAGCAATTCCCTGAATCTGGCGGCAATTTGCGGATTGAACAAATCTCCTGATTCTTTAAACGCATTGAATGCATCAGTATCCAAAACTGCAGCCCACAAATAAACATAGTAACCGGCTGAATATCCTCCCGAAAAAATATGAGAGAAGTATGTACTCCGGTAACGCGGAATAAATTCGGGGATGATACCGAGCTTTGCCATCGACTGGTTTTCAAATTCGCGCACATCGGCAATTTCGGGATTTGCTGTGGTGTGGAAATCCATGTCGAGATAAGAAGCAGCAATATATTCCCCGGTAATGAATCCCTGGTTGAATGTGCCGCTTTTTTCGAGTTTTTCAATCAATGCATCAGGAATTGGTTCGCCGGTTTGATAATGTTTTGCATAAACTTTCATCACTTCGGGTTCAGCAGCCCAGTTTTCCATGATTTGCGACGGTAGTTCAACAAAGTCGCGCGGTACGCTGCGGGCAGTTCGATCGTACAGTCCGTCGGCAAACAAACCGTGCAGTGCGTGTCCAAATTCATGGAAGAAAGTCGAAACTTCATCGAAACTGAGCAAAGCAGGCGTATCTCCGGCAGGACGGGTAAAATTCATTACAATCGAACCGATTGTCGGAATACGTTCGCCATTTCTGTAAGTGGCGCTGCGGAAAGCAGTTGACCAGGCTCCAACTCTTTTTCCATCGCGCGGGTGGAAATCCATGTAAAGTACACCTAAAAACGAACCGTCAGCTTCCTGAACTTCATAAGCTTCGGCTTCTGCATGGTAAGTTGGCAAATCATCGCGTTTTATAAATTTCAGACCGTAAAGTTTCTCAACAACATAAAAAACGCCTGCTTTGGCATTATCTAAACTGAAATAAGGTTTTACCTCGTTTTCGTCCAACTGAAATTTCTGCATTTTCAGTTTTTCATTGTAATACCACCAATCCCACGAAGCCAGTTTAAATTTGCCGCCTTCCTTTTCGATAATTGCCTGCATGTCTTTTACATCCTGTTTTGCCATTTTTACGGCAGGTGTCCACAATTTCAGTAGAAAATCATAAACAGCCTGTGGCGTTTTGGCCATGTTAATGTCAATCTGGTATTCGGCAAAATTATTGAATCCGAGCAGTTTGGCTCTTTCATCACGCAGTCTTACCATTTTTTTGATGATTTCCTTATTGTCGAATTTATTGTCATTGTCACCGCGCATAAAATAACCACGGTATAATTTTTCGCGTAGGTCACGGTTTTCAGCATAAGTAAGAAACGGCAGCATACTTGGTTTTGCCAGTGTGAAAACCCATTTTCCTGAATCTCCTGTTTTCTGGGCGTCAATGGCAGCGCGGGCGATAACATCAGGAGATAAACCTGCCAGATCGGTTTCTTTGTCAACCACCAGTTTGAAGTTTTTGTTGGTTTCAGCTAATAAATTTTCTCCGAATTTCAAACTTAGCGATGCAAGTTGTTCGTTTATTTTTTTTAGTTTTTCCTGGTCTTCCACCGAAAGGTTGGCGCCATTCCGCTCAAAATCCTGGTATATTTTTTCGACAACGCGTATTTGCTGGTCGTCCAGCCCTGATTCCTTCCTTTTTTCGTAAACAGCTTTCACCTTTTTAAACAGGTCGGGGTTCATCGAAATTCCATCCCTGTGTTTTGTCATCATTGGTGAAATCCGGCGTGCGATAGCCTGAATTGAATCGTTGGTATTGGCAGAATTTATCGGTCCAAACACGCCACTCACTTTGTCAAGCAGTTGCCCTGATTTGTCGAGAGCAAGAATGGTATTTGCAAAAGTTGGTTCTTCGGTGTTGGCAACAATGGCGTCAATTTCAGCCTGTTGCTGTTTAATGCCTTCTTCTGTGGCAGGCACATAATGTTCTTCTTTAATGTCGTCGAATGGCGGAACACCAAAGGGTGTTGTCCACTCTTTAAAAAACGGATTGTCCATATTCACGGATATTTCTTTTTTTTGAGTTGTGAATGAAAACAGCGCTAAACCCGAAACAAACATAATGATTAATAGTTTCTTCATTTTTGTATAATTAGTTGATGAAAATATGGTCGCGAAAGTAATCAAATTTAGAATTTACAGATATGATTGATTTCCATGTTTTGAATTGATAAAACCAAAGAATTTGCAACAAAAATCCTTACTTTTGTCGGATTCAAAAAAACAGAAGAAAATCAGTCAAAATGAAGATATCGTACTCGTGGTTAAAAGATTACATTGCGCTCGAACAATCGCCTGAAGAGGTTGGTAAAATCCTTACCCAGATTGGGTTGGAAGTTAGTGGAATTGAAGAGGTTGAAACCGTAAAAGGTGGAATGAGAGGACTTGTAATCGGCGAGGTTGTTACCTGCGTACCACACTCGAACTCCGACCACCTGAGTAAAACCACAGTTAACATTGGTACCGGTGATTTGCTTGATATTGTGTGCGGGGCGCCAAATGTGGCAGCCGGACAAAAAGTGGTGGTAGCAACCGTGGGTACTACTCTTTACATGGGAAATGACGAATTTACCATTAAAAAATCGAAAATCAGGGGAGAAACTTCTGAAGGGATGATTTGCGCAGAGGATGAAATCGGGATTGGCACCGACCACGCTGGAATTATTGTTTTGGATGAAAACGCCAAAATTGGCACTCTTGCAAAGGATTATTTCAAAGTTGAATCGGACTGGGCAATTGAAGTTGACCTGACTCCGAACCGCATCGATGCAGGTTCGCACATTGGAATTGCGCGCGATTTGGCGGCTTTTCTAAGAAAATCACAAAATATTTCCGTTAAACGTCCGTCGGTTGACCATTTTAAAGTGGACAACCATAACCTCGAAATTCCGGTTGAATTACTTAATGCCGAATCCTGTCCCCGTTATTCGGGAGTTACAATTTCAGATGTTACTGTGAAGGAATCTCCGGCATGGTTAAAACAACGGTTAAAAACCATCGGGCTTTCGCCAATCAATAATATTGTTGACATTACCAATTTTGTGCTCCACGAAACCGGGCAGCCACTTCATGCATTCGATGCAGCTGAAATATCAGGAAGCAAAGTTGTGGTCAGGACAATGGATTCGGGAACGAAATTCGTCACACTCGATGGTGTAGAACGCGAACTGAATGAAAACGACCTTATGATTTGCAATGCCGAAACCGGAATGTGCATCGGCGGTGTTTTTGGCGGATTGACATCAGGTGTTAAAGATTCAACTAAAAATATTTTT
>DATITY010000043.1:0-5047 GCA_035467235.1 Draconibacterium sp.
TGTGGGCCCGACAGTAATTGCTCTGCAACAAAAAAACGGCTGGACTTACGGTGCGTTGATGAATCAAATATGGTCTGTGGCAGGCGATGAGGAGAGAGCTGATGTGAACCAGATGTACCTGCAACCCTTTATTACTTATAACTGGAAAGGCGGAGCTGGGCTAACAGTAAATTCAGAAACAACATTGAATTGGGAAGCTAATACTACCAATGCATTCATTAACATTATGGCGGGGGGACTGATAAAATTTGGGAATCAGCTTGTGCAACTTCAGGTTGGACCCCGAATACATGTAGCTGCTCCTGAAGGAAGTAAATCTAAGTTTGGTGTCAGGGCGGCAGTGATTTTTGTTTTTCCGAAATAATATTGATTATGAAATAAACACGATGGATAGTCAGAGTATATTTAAAATTGTTGTAGTGTAGGCTTGAACTATCAAAATAGATTTCAAAATAAAATAATTACGATGAGTGTTCCTAAAAATCCTGAAAAATATAATGGCAAAGCAGTGATAGAACCTGCAGGTGTGATAATTGAACGTAAGAAAGCTGGCTTGTATCCAACAACACCCATTCCAACCGGAGCTATTATTTGCTACGACTACTGGCTCTGGCAATGGATATGCACACTGCCGGAGCGTGTCGATTGTGACGGCTGGTTAAAGGGTTCATATTTACTTCAGCAAAATGATTCTCACATTCTCGTTATCAAAGCATCAGGTTTCGGTGCTCCCACAGCTGTGATGAGCCTGGAAGAATTAACAGCTTATGGAATTAATAATTTCATTAACCTTGGGACTGCAGGCGGATTGCAAAAGGACATGAACGTCGGTGATATTGTGGTTTGTGAAAGCGCTATCCGGGACGAAGGAACTTCGCACCACTATATGCCGGACGAAAAATATGCTTATGCCAGCAAGAACTTAACTGCTGAACTGGTTACTGCTATCGAAAAGAGAGGCATCATATTTCGCAAAGGCACCAGTTGGACCACAGATGCGGTTTATCGCGAAACCGTTGAGGAACTGAAACAATACCGCAGTGAAGGGGTGTTAACCGTTGAAATGGAGGCTGCCGCACTTTTTGCAGTTGGTTCATTCCGAAAAGTTAATGTAAGTTCGGTTTTCTCCGTCAGCGATATTCTCACAGAAGTGGGTTGGAATCAGGGGTACCACAGCGAAGAAAAGCTCGATGGTCTGAAACAGATTTTTAAAGCCACGCTGGAAGCCATTGCGATCAATAAAAACACCGGGAAAAGCCGGTAATACTGAGTATGAGAAAATCATTAAAAATATTTATTCTAGTCCTGATTATCGTGACTGTTGATTCATCGAAATCAATGGCGCAGGAAGATATAGGAAACGAATATAGAATCACATTGTTCCCCAGTCATAAAGTTACGGAAACAATAGGCGGGTTTGGATATTTGGGGTATGTATGGAATCCTGAAAAGGATTATCAGGTGTATTACCTGGGCTGGCCTTGTGCTACTTACACGCCAAAAAAATGGCTGCAGATATGGGGAGGGCTTATTGGTGCTTATACAGATAACGAAAATAAAGCTGACCAACTTGAACTGCGTCCATTTGCTGGGGGAAAGTTTTTTCTGCCCAATAACCTGAAATGGAACATTTATAATTTTACACGCTATGAATACCGGGCACTACAGAATCGGGAAACGAACGATTGGAATAATTATGGTCGTTTACGCGTTCGATTCGGTGTTGAAATCCCTTTCGCCAGCGGGGAAAAAGCATGGCAGCCTGGTAGTTTGTATGGTTTGGCAGATATAGAACCTTATTTTCGTTTTGATAATTTACTTGTTGATCCTCTACGAATAAGAGGTGGAATAGGTTATATAATGCAATCAGCACCGCTGCGGATTGAATTCATATACCATGCACAATTCACGCAACCGAATGAAGATAGCGGTCTGAATTACACAGATAATATTTTCAGAATAAATATCAAGCTAGGTCTTCACACAGGTATTTTGGGCAGCTTATATAATCCCGATCTGGATGATTAATATGTTAATATGGAAATGTTCTCAGCAGACAAATAATAAACAGTACTCTAATAATTAAATTAAACGATACCAATATGTTAAACGCTTTTCTAATCGGTTTGTTGGCAACTTCCTCGCTTGTTATAGGTGGGATTATTGCAAGTCGAATTTCCTTAAGTAATCGAACTATCGGGATAATCATGGGATTTGGTGCAGGGACATTAATTTCGGCTATTTCGTACGAACTGATTTTCGAAGCAGTTCAAATTGCAAAGGGAACCGGATTTCCCGCTTATGGTTTTTTTACCGGTGCTTTTACATTTTTTTTCGCAGATAAATTGATTGGCAAATTTAGTTCAGGTAGTCCTATGGATGTTGATCAAGCCAAGAGTACAAAATTAATTGTTCCAATGGTTCTGGCAATTATACTTGACGGAATACCTGAGTCAATTGTACTCGGGTTAGGAATGTTTGAAGTTGGAACAGTAAGTCTGGCAATGTTAGTTGCAGTCTTTATCTCCAATTTACCGGAGGCAATTGCTGGGACCACAGGTATGAAAGCAGGGGGCTGGAGTAAGAAAAAAATTGTACTGTTGTGGTTATTTATTGCTCTGGTTTGCGCAGCTTCATCAGTAGCAGGCTATACTCTTTTTGTCGAGGCTTCTGAGAGGTGGATGGCGTTTATCCTGGCTTTTGCAGGAGGTGCAATTCTAATGATGCTTTCTAATTCAATGATACCCGAAGCTTATGAGCACGGTGGAAAACTTGCCGGAGTATTTACTGTCCTTGGATTCTTTTTATCTGTAACGATGATAATTCTTGAAAATAGCTGATATAGAAAATCAAATTTTAAGTTTATAACATTAAGCAAAATTTATGTGTGTTTTTAATAAATAAAATATAGGAGAAAAAAATGAAAGTAGTTATTGTTGGTGGAGTAGCAGGCGGAGCTTCCTGTGCAGCACGTCTTCGAAGGTTAAATGAAAAAGCTGAAATACTTCTGGTGGAGAGAGGACCTTATGTTTCTTACGCAAATTGTGGTCTTCCATATCACGTCGGAGGCTCGATTGAAAATGAAGCGAGTCTTCTCGTTGCAACTGAACAGATGTTTAGAGCAGTATTTGCAATTGATTGCAGAACCAATTGTGAAGTTGTAGGAATTTCAGCAGACAAAAAAACGGTTGATCTTAAAAACCATATTACAGGTGAGGTAACAACCGAGAAATATGATAAGCTTGTACTTTCTCCGGGCGCTGCACCAATTCGTCCGCCGCTGCCAGGAATTGATCTACCGGGAATATTTTCTGTAAGAACAGTTCCTGATGCCAAGCACATTCGTGGATGGCTTGAGAGAGATTTAGTAAATACCGGAATGAATGAGTACAGTGGTGTAAACACAATCGGCAAACCAAAAAATGCTGTTGTAGTAGGTGGCGGGTTCATCGGTCTTGAAATGGTTGAGAACTTAATAGAGCGTGGACTTAATGTAACACTTATTGAAAAATTAAATCAGGTTATGCCTCCGCTTGATCCTGAAATGGCTCTTGTCGTAAAGCGTTATATGGAAAAACACGGTGTTAAAGTTGAAGTGAATGATGGTGTTGCCGGATTCCGTAAAGCGAAAGAAGGAAATCTTGAAGTACTTACAGAATCAGGGAAGGTTTATGCTGCAGAAATTGTTATCCTTGCAATCGGTGTTAAACCGGAAACTGCATTAGCTAAAATGGCTGGACTTGAATTAGGGAAAAGAGGCGGTTTCAAAGTTGATGATCAGATGCGTACTTCTAATCCTGATATATTTGCAGTTGGTGATGCCGTTGAAGTAAAAGATTTTATTACAGGTCAAAACACACTTATTCCACTTGCAGGCCCGGCAAACAGGCAGGGAAGAATCGTTGCCGATGTTCTTTGCGGTCGCGATTCCCGCTATCGTGGTACGCAAGGTACTTCAATTTGTAAAATATTTGAGGGAACAATTGCACAAACCGGTGTTAGTGAAAAGACTCTTAAAAGTCTTGGTGAAACTGATTATGAAAAGATTTATACTTACCCGAATTCACATGCCGGATATTACCCCGGTGCAAAAATGTTAGTGATAAAAACTTTATTCCGCAAATCGGATGGCAAACTGCTCGGTGCTCAGGTACTTGGGGAAGATGGTGTTCCTAAAAGAATTGATTCTTTTGCTATGGCAATTCAGATGGGCTGCACAATCTATGATCTTGAAGAATCTGAATTATGTTACGCTCCGCCTTACGGCAGTGCAAAAGATCCTGTAAACTTTGCAGGTATGGTTGCTGTTGATGTGCTTAAAGGAGACATGCCCCTTGTCCATTGGGATTCAACACAAAATGGTTTCTTATTGGATGTTCGCAATCCGCAGGAACTGGAAGTTGAAACAGTAGAAGGTGCGGTTAATATACCATTGCCGTTGCTTCGCTCCCGTTTAAGTGAATTACCAAAAGATCGTGAAATATTTGTATTCTGTCGCTCTGCTCAAAGATCATATTACGCAACTCGCATCCTTTTACAGAATGGATTTAAAGTAAGAAATATTTCAGGTGGAATGCTTGCGCGTTCACACCGTGCAGATTAAATGAAAGGAAATTAACTATGAATGAAATCATTCAGTTTTGTCAGCCAATTTTCCAGCCACTGGTATTGGTCTTCACCGTTTCTAACCTTTTGGTTATGGGCCTTCAGGTAAACCTGGGCAGGATGTTTAAAATAGCTTTAAATCCAAAATTTCTTGGTCTTACTTTTGGATTAGGCTTTATTGTAGGACCCGCTGTAGCATTTCTGATTACGCTTTTACTCCCTTTGGATAGTATGTACGTAGCAGTATTGTTCATCGGAAGTCTGGCTCCCTGTGCACCTTTCCTCCCTCCGCTTCTCCCGAAAGCGCGCGGGGACGTGGATTTCGCAGGAGCCTTCATACCGGTAGCAGCTATCGGCACATCCCTGCTTTTGCCGCTGATTGCACCAGTGCTGGTCAAGGGGGTAGAATTGAGCATAATGCAACTCCTGAAGCCGCTATTCT
>DATITY010000044.1:0-5853 GCA_035467235.1 Draconibacterium sp.
CCCCAATGGGAACTGGCCGGAAATAATACGGCTGTAATGATTGGCTACCATACGCATTCAGCGATTCTTTACGGATACCGGAAGGGAATCAGGGAATTTGATTCAGACCTTGCTTTCGAAGCCATGAAAAAGCGGGTTGAAAATATTGGTTATTACAAAGACCTTGGTTTTATTCCGGCCGATAAAGTGGGCGGCTCGGTTTCGATGGTGATGGAATATGCCTACAACGACTGGAGTGTGGCGCAAATGGCAAAGGAACTGGGAAAGGAGGAAGATTACCGCGACTTTATTTACCGGGCACAATCGTACAAAAACATGTTCGATGCTTCCACCGGTTTTATGCGACCTAAAAATTCAGACCGAAACTGGGTTTCGCCTTATGAACCCACCGAAGGCAGCGAGCATTT
Organism: Draconibacterium sp.; assembly: GCA_035467235.1. GTDB lineage: Bacteria > Bacteroidota > Bacteroidia > Bacteroidales > Prolixibacteraceae > Draconibacterium. The sequence continues at coordinate 408 of DATITY010000044.1, forward strand.
TGTAGAAGGAAATTCGTTTCAGTACAGTCTTTTTGCCCCGCACGATGTAAACGGTTTGATTGATTTGATTGGTGGCGATGATAAATTTATTGACTGGCTGGATACTTTGTTTACCAAAAAATCGGTTCACGATGAAAACGTGATCGACGCAACCGGGTTGATTGGTCAGTATGCACATGGCAACGAACCCAGTCACCACATGGCTTATTTGTACAATTATGCGGGCCAACCCTGGAAAACGCAGTTTCTTGTGAGGCAGATCCTGGAAACATTATACGACGACAAACCCGATGGTTTAAGCGGAAATGAAGATTGCGGTCAGATGTCGGCCTGGTATATTTTAAGCGCGATGGGTTTTTACCAGGTTTGTCCGGGTACTCCGGAATACATCATCGGAAGTCCACTTTTCCCGAAAGTCACGATTCATCTTGAAAACGGAAAAGATTTTGTGGTAAAAGCCAACAACATTTCGTCAGAAAACAAATACATCCGCTCTGCAACCATCAACGGCAAACCACTGACCAAATCATGGTTTACGCACGACGATATTTTGCGGCGATCAGAAATTATATTTGAAATGGATTCGGTTCCCAACAAAGATTGGGCTGTGAAACAGGAGGACAGACCGGCAACTGAAAAATATGAACCAGCAGCAATACTTCCCTTTGCAGTTACCACCGATGAAAACTTCCTTTCTGCTGCAACCGTTATTTTGAAATGCGACGACCCGGACGCTGAAATCCGTTACACCACCGATGGAACCCGCCCGGGAAAAGAATCGGCGCTTTATACACAACCGGTTGTGGTTGATAAAACCACTGAAATCAGGTTTGCTTCGATTAAAGATGGTGTTTTGCCCAGCAGGCCTGTTTCTGTGGAAGTGAAAAAGCTCGGATTCGAAAACTGGAAAAACTTCGAAAGAGAGGGGAAATTCAAAAATGGATTGAATTATGACTATTTTGAAGTTCATGTGCTTGAACCTGAGGAGCTCGATAAATTTACACCGGTAGAAACCGGTATTCTTCCAAACCTCACCATCGACAGGCGAAAACGGGAAGATTATTTCGGCTACATTTGGTCGGGTTACATTGATATTCCGCGGGATGGAATCTATACTTTTTCAATCAAAGTAAACGACAAATGTGTTTTGTATATCGATGGAAAAGAGTTTATGCGTGGAGGATTCAGAACCGTTGCGCTCAGAAAAGGGAAATACGAGGTTTTGGAGAAATATTTTCAGTTAGGGGCGCGGAAGTTTAACATTGTTTCGTGGGAAGGTCCCGGAATTGCAAATCAGGAAATTCCGCCCGAAGCCCTGTTTCATCTTGTTAAATAACAATATAAAAATGTCAAGGAACTACCATTTTGTAGAATTTTTTATACATATGTTTGAAGGATCATTAGTGGAGAAGAACAGTTAATAACAGACATGAACTGGACAAAAAAACAAATATCGATTTTGGCTATTGTTGCGGCGAGTTCGTTTTTCGGTACATTCCTGATATCGTCGGTAAATATTGCGTTGCCAGCCATTGAAAAGGATTTCGGGCTCGATGCTGTAACATTGAGTTGGGTGGTAACTGCATTTTTGTTATCCACAGCCATGTTTTTACTACCCGTTGGTCGGTGGGGCGATTTATCGGGGATCAGACGGTTATACAAAACAGGAATGGTAATTTTCACTTTTTCGTCGTTTTTAAGCGGATTTGCTGTATCGGGTTACTGGCTTATAGTACTTCGGTTTTTACAGGGAATTGGTGCAGCATTCAGCAGTACCACCGGGGCAGCCATTCTGGTTTCGGCGTTTTTACCGCAATATCGCGGAAGGGTTTTAGGAATTTCGGTGATGGGAGTGTACCTTGGACTGGCTTTTGGTCCATTTTTCGGAGGATTTTTAACGCAGTATCTTGGCTGGAGGTCGATATTTTTTGTGTCATCCGGTTTTGGTTTGCTGATTACCATTATTGGTTTTATGTTTTTGGGGAAAGATGAAATTCAGCAAACAACCCGGGCAAAACTCGATTTGAAAGGAACTTTCTTTTACATGTTGGGTTTGGTGTCGCTGACATACGGTTCAGCCCGGATTCCAAAATTATATGGCTGGAGTTTAATGGGAGCCGGTATAATTTTTTTGATTATTTTCTGGATACTCGAAAACAAATCGGAAAATCCGGTACTCGAAACAAAACTATTTACCCACAATCGTTTGTTTGCCTTTTCGAACCTGGCAGCACTCATCAACTACAGCGCAACCTTTTCCATCATCTTTTTGCTGAGTTTATACTTACAGAAAGTAAAAGGTTTGTCGCCACGTGATGCCGGTTCAATTCTGGTGGCACAACCCATTGTAATGGCGCTCTTTTCGCCTATTACCGGAAGACTTTCAGACCGGATTCAGCCCCGCTATCTCGCAACCGCTGGGATGACAATGTGTACGCTCGGACTGGCGGCTTTTGCCTTTCTCAATGAATCGACACCCATTTCGTTGATTGTTTTTCTGCTTTTTTGGGTGGGCACCGGTTTTGCGCTTTTTTCGTCACCCAACATGAATACAATCATGAGTTCGGTGCAGAAAAACCAACTGGGTCTTGCTTCCGGTTCAGCATCAACCATGCGGGTGGTGGGGCAGATTACCAGTATGACGATTGCTACTATTTTCTTTTCAGTTCTGTTTCAGAAACAGGCAGTCGAGGAAGTTTCCAACGCATTGTTTCTGAAAGCGCAGCATTTGGGTTTTATAACTTTTGCGGTAATTAGTTTAGCCGGTATTTATTTTTCGTATAACCGGGGGAAAATTGACAGGGAGCATAATGTTGAAACACAAACTTCACATGAACTTAAAAATTAATACAAACAGATTAAAAGTTTAATGAGTAAAGAAATAACAAAAATGTGGGGAAAGACAATCTTTATTTTAATGATTATTTGCCTATTTCAATCAGGTTTTGCTAAATCTCAACAGCCCGCGTCTCCCGATTATTCCAACCTGAAATACTGGGCAGCATCGCCTTATATAGCCGATGCCAGCGACCAGATTCCCGTGTTTTTAAACGATGAAAAAAGGGAAATTCTGGCTGATGTGTTTTTTATTTACCCGACGATTTACGATAACAAAGCTGACACAGCTTCAGCAAATGCATGGCTGAATGATGAAAAGGTAAACACCGAAATTGACAACACCACCATTTTGCTGCAGGCATCGGTTTTTAGCGGGAGTTGCCGGGTTTTTGCACCGCGCTACCGTCAGGCCAACATGCAGGTGTTGTATAACCTTGGCACACCGCCTGCCAATACTGCGCTTAACCTTGCTTATTCAGACCTGAAAAATGCATTTCAGTATTACCTGAAAAATGAAAATAAAGGACGGCCGGTTATCATTGCGGGCCACAGCCAGGGGGCATTGCACGCAATCAGGCTTCTTCAGGAATTCTTTGATGAGAAACCTCTTCAAAACCAGTTGGTTTGTGCATATATTCCCGGATATCAGATTAAAAAGGAAGATTTTAAAAGCATTCCTGCCAGTGAAAAACCTGATCAAACAGGTTGTTTTGCAGGCTGGCGCAGTTATCTGAAAGGAGAAATGCCTAAAAAAGTTGAACCTGAAAAGGGGAATTCAATCTGTGTTAATCCGCTTACCTGGAATACTTCCACTGAATGGGCGTCACCGGCTTTGCACAAAGGAATTATACTGGATTTCGAAAGTATCATTCCAAATACACTTTCAGCAGGCATTGAACCCGCAACAAAAATACTTTGGGTTGAAGTCCCGCCGCAACTGCAACAACTGTTGGATTACAAAAAAGACCTTCATTATTACGACATGAATCTTTTCTGGATGAATATCCGCGAAAATGTAAAACTCAGGATTGATGCGTGGTTAAAGGAAAATAGTGGAAAGAAATGAATTCAATATTGAATTGAAAAGCAATTACTTATATTTAAATCGTTAAAACAGAAAATTAAAATGATAAGATATTTACTTCTTTTGATTCTTGTTCTTGCAATATCAGCAGGACAAACTCTCCGGGCGCAGAAAAAGGTTGAAGTGCTTACCGTGCCAGCCGGGAATCAGTTTACCCAAATAAACAAGGGTGGCACAACAATTCTTCCCAGTGGACGATTTGCCACTCCTGCCGGCAATTTTATACAAATTACAAACGACCCGTTTGGAATGGCCATTTCGCCGGACGGATTAAAAGCTGTTACACTTCACAACGGCGTTTTTACAGTTATCGATCTGAAAACATTGGAAACTTTGAGAATTCCCGATTACGATAAAACAATAAAATCACCTTTATCCAATGGTTCGTTTCTGGGAGTGGCTTTTGCCAGCGATTCGAAAAATGTTTACCTCAGTGGCGGCGACAATGGCGCAGTAATTAAATACGACATTGAAAATCTTACCCGGCTGGATTCAATTTCATTAAACGGAACTGTTGATGGGATTGAATATGGCGATAGTTTTACTTCAGATCTGGTTTTAGATGATGTAAATAACGAATTGCTTGTTTTGGACCGGGCAAATTTCAGAATGGTCAGAATTGATTTAAATACCCGGAAATTAACAGCTTCGGTAAATGTTGGCAGACAGCCTTTTGGATTGACTTTAAGTCCCGATAAAAAAACTGCCCTGGTCGCAAATGTGGGTATGTATTCGTATCCGGTAATTACCGGTGCAACTCCCGAAAACTATGATTCGCTAATGATTTCGCATCATCCGTATGGCAATAATACGCCTGAATCAATTAATGGTACCGTAGTTGAAGGGCGGCAAATTCCGGGACTCGGAAGCCCGCTGCACCCCGATGCAATGAGTGTTTTTGTCATCGATCTGCAAAGCAACATGGTTACAGACAAGTTTAAAACAGGTCACCAGATCGGACAAATGATTGAAGATGCCGAAGTGGTGGGGGGAGCAAGTCCGAATTCAATCGCAGTTGGGAAAAAGTTCGCATATGTGACCAATGCAACCAACGATAATATTTCGGTTATCGACTATCAGAACCACAAACTTATTGGTGATATTCCGATTCTGGTTGACCCTAAAATTGACAAATTTCGTGGGTTATTACCTTTTGGTATTGCACTCAGCAAGGACGAGAAAACTCTTTTTGTTGCACTGCTTGGATTTAATGCTGTTGCCGTTATCGATGTGGAATCAGGAAAAACAAAAGGCTTGATTCCTTCGGGGTGGGGACCAACCCGGGTGAAATTGTCTGCCGACGATAAGGAAATTTACATCACTACCTGCCGCGGACTTGGAGCCGGACCAAATGGAGGTAAGGATTTTGTGCCACCGGTTCAGGGGTATTATGTTGGCGATATCCAACTTGGAAGTTTTCAAAAAGTTGGTATGCCCGACGATGCCCAACTCGCTGCGTACACCAAACAATCAATAGACAATACTTTTAAAAGCACAAAAATTAAGGAAGATAAAAAAAATCCT
>DATITY010000045.1:0-20057 GCA_035467235.1 Draconibacterium sp.
TTGATGCTTGTCAGGCTGGTAAAGATGTTTACGTTGAAAAACCGATGGCAAACACCATTGGTGAATGTAATATTATGGTGAAAGCCGCTAAAAAATACAACCGCGTGGTTCAGGTTGGACAGCAACAACGCGATGGGAAAGTTTTTTTAGATTCAATGAAATTAATAAAATCAGGCGAAATCGGAACCCTGCGGAAAGTAAATATATGGGCTAATTTTAACTACGGACTGGGAGCAAAATTGGTGAATGACGGTCCGGTGCCTGCAGGAGTTGATTATAATTTCTGGCTTGGCCCCGCTCCTGAACGGCCATTTAACCAGGCACGGTTTCATGGAAGCTGGCGCCATTTTTGGGATTACGGCGGCGGTTTGATGTCCGACTGGGGTGTTCACCTCATCGATATGGGACTTTGGGCTGGTGATATTGTTGAAGCGCCAAAAACTGTAATTACATACGCTGCCAACCTCTCGAAACAAAAAATGGCCCGTGAAACTTTCGACACAATGAACGTAATTTACCCGAAAAAAGATTTTGTGATTAATTACGATTTAACCGCAGGAATTCAGCAGGGACCTTTCGATAGCGCTTACGGTGTGCAGTTTATTGGCGAAAAGGGAATGCTTGTGGCTGACCGCAGCAAATACCATTTATATCCCGAGTGGGACGGCGAAAAAAATGCTCCGAAAGTGGAAGAGATTTCATTCGACAAAGGACATGAATCGCACCGCGAACATGTTGATAATTTTCTGGCATGTATCAAATCGCGCGAAAAAACTTCGTGCCCGCCAGAAATTGGAAGAGCAGCAGCGGTGCATGTTCATATTGCAAATATTTCTGCCCGTGTGGGACAACAAATTCTTGAATGGGACGATGCCAACAACCGTTTCACCAATTGCGAAAAAGCAAATGAATTGATTACTCCCGTTTACAGGGCTCCCTGGAAACTGCCGCAAGTGTGAGGAAGATTAGAATCTTGAATATTAGAATATTAGAATATTAGAATAAAAATGAATACACGTAGAAATTTTTTAAAAACAAGCGCTTTTGCAACTGCAGGTGTTTTGGCTGCAAGTCCTTTTTTATCGATGGCAGCCGAGGGAACAGACAAACTGAAAAAATTTGGATTTATCTCTGGAATTGCTGGAGAAGCCATGAAAGCCGACTGGAAAGGAACACTTAAAAAAGCGGTGGAATTTGGATTTACTGAAATCGAAGGTGGCAGCGATCATGCCGGTTCGCCCCAGGAATTTTTAAATTACTGCAAAGAGATTGGCATTAAACCCATTGCCGGGGCTCTCGATTTTAAAACGAAAAACGAGGATCTTAATAAAGTCTTTGACAATTTAAACGAATTGAAACTGAAATATGCCGTGGTTTACTGGCCTTGGATGGGCGGTGGTCCGTTCAAACCCGACGACTGCAAAGAATCGGCAGAAATACTGAATGAACTGGGAGCAAAAACCAAACAAAACGGATTGCAATTGCTGTGGCACAATCACGACAAGGAATTTCATGCAATGGAAGATGGTCTGCCTTTCGATTACCTGATGAAAAACACTGATCCTAAATTGGTTCAATGCGAAATGGACATTTACTGGGTTAAAAAGGGAGGCGCCGACCCACTTGAAATGTTGAAAAAATATACTGGACGCATTCCGGTTTTACATGTAAAAGATATGGCAGCAGGGCCTGAACAGGATTTTATTTGTCCTGGAAGAGGAATTATAGATTTTGCGGCGATTTTTGCTGAAGCTAAAAAACAAAAAATCGAACACTATTTTGTTGAACGAGACAATGAACCCGATGGAATTGGTTGTTTGAAATCGAGTGGCGAGTTTTTGAAAAACATCAGATTTTAATATTGAAAAGAACAATACGACCATGTTAGACTTAGGATTTGTAAGCGCCATACTGGCCGAAAAAAGTTTTGATGAGGTAATTGAATTTGCCTCCGAAAATCGTTTTAAATGCGTTGAAATGATGTGCTGGCCTGTTGGGAAAGCTGAACGAAGGTATGCCGGGGTTACACATATTAACGCAGATGAACTTGGCGATAAAAAAGCAGTCGAAATTAATGAGACACTGAAAAGAAACAACATTTACATTTCTGGTTTGGGCTACTACCCAAATCCGCTCGACCCTGATGAAATGCAGGCTGGTTTTTACATTGAACACATTAAGAAAGTAATTAAAACTGCAGCTAAACTGGGTGTACCTGTAGTAAATACATTTGTTGGCCGTGACCCTTTAAAAAGTGCGGAGGACAACCTGAAAAAGTTTGCAGAAGTCTGGCCTGGAATCATAAAAGTAGCCGAAGAAAACAACGTTAAAATTGGTATCGAAAATTGTCCGATGCTTTTTACCCGAGATGAGTGGCCTGGTGGTAAAAACCTTGCAACCACACCTGCCATCTGGCGAAAAATGTTCGAAATTATTCCAAGCCCGAATTTTGGTTTAAATTACGATCCTTCGCACATGGTTTGGCAACAGATGGACGAGGTAAAACCAATTTACGATTTCAGCGAAAAACTATTTCACATTCATTTAAAAGATGTTAAAGTATATCGCGACAAACTAAATGAAGTTGGAATAATGGCTTATCCGCTTGATTATCATTCGCCAAAAATTCCAGGACTTGGTGATGTTGACTGGCGGGGTTTTTTCTCTGCGCTCACTTCGGTAAAATATCGAGGTCCGGTTTGTATCGAAGTGGAAGACAAGGCGTTTGAAGGATCAGAAAAAGATGTTAAATCAGCAATACTAACCAGTCGCAACTATTTGAATCAGTTTTTGTTATGAATATTTTCAATACGAATTAAATCTGCAAATTTCATCGAGGGGTTTGCGGATTTTTTTTCTCAGTTTATAATCTTCAGGCGGATATCCAAGGGTTATTACCAATCCTATTTTTCGCTTTTCAGGAATATTTAATAGCTGACGGATTTTTTTCTCATCGAACCAGCCAATCATGCAGGTTCCCAACCCCAATTCAGCAGCTTGCAAACAAAAATGTGCGGCGGCAATTCCGATATCAATTTGTGGGTATTCCATATTTTTTATACTACCTCCAATCCGGGCAATCAGTTTTGCTTTTCCGATAACCAGAACCGCGATTACAGGAGCCTCAACTGCAAACCTATTAAATGAGATTGTCTTGCTGAAAGTTGCGCGTGCCACTTCATTTTTCAATTCGGGTTCATCAACCATAATAATTTTCCACGGTTGCGAATTACAAGCTGAAGGCGACAGATGAACTGCTTCAATAATCTTGTCAATTTTAACGCGCTCAACCGGTATATCGGCATATTTTCGAACACTTTGCCGAAGGTTTATCAATTCCTGAAATATCATAATATGCTGTTTCTGAAACTGCTAAAATACTTAATTTCTTTTTGAAACTTATAATGAAAACAATTCAGAAAAATGTTCGTAAAAGGGGCAAAGACAATTTCAAAAAAAGGCAACTGAATCAATAAATACTATTCACTATAAAGATTAAATTTATGCCTGACAGCGTTTACAAAATTATCGAACTGGTGGGAAGCAGCACCGAATCATGGGAAAAAGCTGCACAAAATGCCATCGAACGCGCTTCAAAATCGTTGCGCGAACTTAGAATTGCTGAAGTTGTCCAAATGGACATGCACTTGAAAGACGGTAAAGTTGAATTCTACCGTACTAAGTTGAAAGTATCCTTTAAATATGAAGGGTAAACTGATTTGTATTAAACGAAAAAGAAGGGCGTTGGACTGAATGACGCCCTTTGTTTTTTTTAGAAAAGTTGCTACCTTTCAAAATCAATAACAAATTTTAAATTAGCAGAATCAACTATAATAAAAATATGAAACGTAGAATTTTTATCAGAAATAGTGCCCTCGGAACTTTGGCGCTAACGATTCCCTCAATCAGAAGTTTTGGAAATAATTTTTCGGCAGATTACAATTTACCAAGGCGCGTTCTGGGTAAAACAGGCGAAAAACTTTCGGTAATAGGTTTTGGAGCAATTATGCTTAACGATAATCCACAGGATTTTGCCAACGAACTGGTTGCCAAAGCTTACGATTTGGGCGTAAATTATTACGATGTTGCACCCAATTATGGAAATGCACAGGAAAAACTGGGGCCTGCTTTAAAACCATATCGACAAAACTGTTTTCTCGCGTGCAAAACTCATGAAAGAACAGCAGAAGGTGCATTGAAAAACCTCGAAGATTCGCTGCGGAAACTCGAAACCGACCATTTCGATTTGTACCAGTTGCATGCATTGAGTTCTATTGATGATGTAAACAAGGTTTTTGCTTCCGGCGGCGCTATGGAAACAGTAGTTAAAGCAAAAAAAACAGGAAAAATAAAACATGTTGGTTTTTCGGCGCACTCAGTAGATGCCGCATTACTGGCCATGAAAAGTTATGATTTCGATTCGATTTTATTCCCGATTAACTTTGCCTGCTGGAATGCCGGAAAATTTGGCCCACAGGTTTATGCCGAAGCAGAAAAACGCGGAATGGGAATTCTGGCATTAAAAGCAATGGCTTTGACCCCACTGGAAGAGGGTGAACAAAAATTCGACAAAAACGTCTGGTACCGTCCAATTCAGGATGAAGAAACAATGAAGATGGCATTAAAATTTACTTTATCGAAAAATATTACAGCAGCGGTTCCTCCCGGAAAAAATACATTGTTTTTAAAAGCTTTGGAGTTCATGAACGAATACAAACCCATTTCTGAAGAAGAAACCGGAAAACTGATTGCTTTGGCAAAAAATACCAAACCTATTTTTATGCATGCCTGAACAAATTGAGATTCTGTTCTGGATTTGGCAAAGTATTCTTAAATTTATGAAAACTTCCCTCCTGTTTTTTCTCTTTTAACAACTGAAATTTCTCTTTCCCATTGCACTCTGAAGTTTTTTGTAGATTTGTGGCTTAATATTTATCACCATAAAATGGCATTTGATATTTTTATTACATTCCTGCTTGTTTCTTTTAATGGTTTTTTTGTTGCTGCTGAATTTGCTATCGTAAAAGTTCGTTCTTCGCAACTCGAAGTAAAAGTTAAGGAAGGCAACCGGATTGCCATACTTTCAAAGCACATTGTATCACACCTCGACGGTTATCTTGCAGCTACCCAGTTAGGAATAACATTAGCCAGTCTTGGGTTGGGTTGGATAGGTGAACCTGTTGTTTCGAAAATAATTATAAACATAATGGATTACATGGGTTTTGCCGCAAATGCGGAACTGGCCCATCAAATAGCTTTGCCTGTAGCTTTTATCATCATAACAATTTTACATATCGTTTTTGGTGAACTTGCACCCAAATCGCTGGCTATTCAGCGCTCCGAGAAAACAACCCTTTTTATTGCCTACCCTTTACAATTTTTCTTTATTGTTTTTCGTCCTTTCATTTGGGTTTTAAATGGCATTGCAAATTTCATACTTAAAGGTATTGGTATTTCTGCAGTGCATGGTTCGGACATACACAGCAGTGAAGAATTAAAATTCCTGGTAAAGGAAGGTCAAAAAAGCGGAGAAATTGACGATGCGGAATATAAAATTATTAAAAATGCTTTTGGTTTTTCTGAACAAACTGCAAAACAGGTAATGGTTCCCCGCACCCAGGTTTTTGCAATCGACATAAACGACTTTAATGATGCAACCCTTGAAAAGATTATCGATGAAAGCTATTCGAGAATTCCGTGTTACGACGAAAATTTAGATAACATAATTGGAGTTGTATATTTAAAAGATATATTAATCGCAATCCGCAAAAAAGAATCATTCAACATTCGAAGCATCATTCGTAACATGCATGTTGTTCCCGAAACCAAAAGTATCGGTCAGCTGTTGAATGAGTTTCAGTTAAAACACCAGCAAATGGCGCTGGTTGTAAACGAATACGGCGGTACTGAAGGGATAATTACGATGGAAGATATTCTTGAGGAACTTGTAGGTGAAATTCAGGACGAATACGATAACGAAATTCCATTTGTGGAAAAGGTGGGCGAAAAAACTTACATTGTTTTGGCTTCCGCTGCACTTGATGATATAAATGAATTGTTGCCTCATCCAATCAAAAAGGACAAACAGTACGAAACACTGGCTGGTTATCTGATTTTGAAATTCGGGAAAATCCCGGCAATGAAGGAGAAAATCACAACCGATAATTATGAGTTTTCAATCATCAAAAGAAATAAAAGTTCAATTATTTTGGTTCAAATGGTTTATTTAATGTAGCACAATTGAAATATAAATCCATTGCAGAATTTAATTCAACTTAAATAAATGGAAAACAAAAACCGGGGAATAATAAATTTAAGTTTCCTTTTTGTCTTTATTTTCATATCTATATCGAATGGTTTGCTGGCACAACGGCCAAAAGTGGGGCTTGTGCTTAGTGGTGGCGGGGCAAAGGGCATCTCACATGTTGGAATTTTACAGGCAATCGATAGTGCAGGACTTAAAATCGATTACGTTACAGGCACCAGCATGGGAAGTATCATTGGAGGTTTGTATTCCATTGGGTACTCGGGAAAAGAAATTGAGAAAATTTCGGACAATCTCGACTGGGATGTAATTTTGAGCAATAAACCAAACTACCCCGACATTAGTATTGACGAGAAAGATGAATATGGAAAATACTCTGTAGAAGTTGGATTGAAGGGATTGAAACCTCAGATTGCCACCGGCTTAATCGAGTCGGAAGAGCTCTGGCTTAAACTCAACGAATTGTTTTTACCTGTTTACAACATCAAGGATTTTTCGAAATTCAATATTCCTTTCAAGTGCGTTGCCACCGATTTGTCAAACGGAAAGGCAGTGGTTCTCGACAAGGGAGAGATTGTAACCGCCCTGCGTTCAAGCATGGCAATACCCAGTGTTTTCACAGCTATTGATTATGATTCGACCAAACTTGTTGACGGGGGTATCATCAGAAATTTCCCGGTTACCGATATAAAAGATATGGGAGCTGATATCGTTATTGGGGTAAACCTTTTCCTGGGTCTGCCCGATGTATCGAAACTGAACAATGTACTCGATGTTTTTTACCAGATAACCCAATACCGTGATGCCGAAGATCTTGTAATGGAAAAAGAACTTTGCGACCTTGTAATTGAACCACCCGTTGAAGATTACAGTGCCGGAAGTTTTGGTTCCATCGATGAAATTATGAAAATTGGTAAGGAGATCGGGAAAAAATATTACCCGTATTTCAAGCATCTTGCTGATTCGCTCAATAGCCTTTATCCGGTTGACTACTCGCCCGAAAACCGTTTGCCCGCGAGAGAATCGATAATTATTGATAGTATCGGATTTGAAGGACTAGAACATACAAGTGAAAGTTTCCTTTTGGATAAAATACAGATAATCCCGGGAAAAACTTACACCGCAATGCAGATTAATAAAGGATTCAGAAAAGCCTATTCGAGCCGGTATTACGATAAGGTTTACTACGAACTTATACCAACCACTCATGGTCATGCCAATCTAAAATGCATTGTACAGGAAACGCTGCTAACCCAGGTAAAAATGGGATTATCATACCATTCATACACGGGTGCTTCACTCATTGCCAATGTTACCATCCGGAATCTGTTGCTCGATAAATCGCGGTCGATGGTAAAATTTGCCATCAGCGAAAATCTCATGTTCCTTGCTGAGCACAAACAGGCGTTCGGTAAGAAAGGGAACAAGTATATAAACATGAGTTTTCATGGCTTGAATCTTCCGATAAATATTTACGAAAACAAGCAAATTGCATCTGTTTATCGTGTTCATCAATCGCAATTTGATATCAACTTTGCAAGAACTTTTGGCACCAACTGGTATTTGGCGTCAGGAATCAACTATCAGAAAAACAATTTTAAGCCCGAAGTTGCAGATAACCTGAAAGTAAAAGGAAATACAAACAATTGGTACGCGTATTTCAGAACAGAAGCCAAAACAACAGACCGGCGCCTTTTTCCTACCAGTGGATATGAATTTCTGGCCGAAAGTGGGGTGGCATTTCACCGGAAAGCAGAAATTGGAGCTTACAATGTTGATGGAACGACTACTGATGTTTCTGGCATTGTAAATGGTCAACCTGAATTCTACAGAATTATGCTCAATTTTTCAAAATTTCATCCTTTAAATCCGCGATTGGTATTTTTATACAATTTACAGGCTGGATTAAGTTTGAACTCTCAGGGATTTATTTTTGATGATTTTTATATGGGTGGTGTTCAGAAATTAAATATAAGACAAATGCCTTTTGTTGGAATAAATGAAACTCAAATTATCTCTTCATCAGTAGGTTCGGCATTGCTTGGATTACAATACAATCTGTCTGGCAAATTCTATTTTACAGGTAAAGTAAATACAGGAATATATGATTTCAGCACTGAAGATAAATTTTATGATTCTGAAAAAGTGAAAGTCATTAATGGCGCTTCTTTGGGAATCGGATACAATCTCGATGCTTTACCGATGGAAATTACTACAATGTACTCGCCTGAAACCGGGGCGTTTTATGCCCATTTCAAAATTGGAGTGTTGTTTTGATTGCCAGAAAACCAATTTTTTAGTTGATAAATACGCGTTGTCAAATGCACATAAAATTATTGGGCTTCCGGTATGTTATTAACGGAGCCCAATAATCATAAAAAGAATCCTAATACTTGTGCTTCTTTTCCTTTTTCTCAAGCCTTTTTTCCTTGATTGATTTTACGGGCTCTTTCTTTGCTTCCTTTTTTGTATCCATTGCCTTTGACATAACTTATAATTTTAATGATTAAACAATTCTGATTTTTATTTCTTATACAAAACTAAATTCTATTGCATTAAATTGTAACAATTACGGTAAAAAAATGTTGTTTTCTGCTGCAACCTTTCTAATATACTGAGCTGCCAGGTTATATTCATCTTCAGTATTTAGATGTTCAAGCATTAAAGGAATGTTTTTCAATCCCGATAACTCTTTCAGAAACACGGCATAATTCAAATTTCCAAGTCCGGCACGTACTTCGGGTAAATGCGGAGTTAATTCATCTTCGAGCAGCAATATATCTTTGGCGTGACAACTTTTGATGTACTGCCCCAGTTTTTTAAAAGCCTCTGCTATCATTTCGTCATTTTTGTAATACACCTGCGGACTGATTACCAGGTTCACCGGGTCAAAATGTACTCCAAACTGTTTTCGACCGATTGCTTTGATGAGTTTTTCGTATGAATCAACAGAATCTGGATATGCCCACGGCATGGTTTCCAAGGCATAAAAAGTGTTTTTGGGTTGAACTGCATCAATAATTTTTCGGGTGGTTTCAACGATCAAATCAAAAGTTTCAGGAGTGAGATTGTCTTTGTGCGGCCCTGCCCATTTTTCGGGATTGCGCGAACCACTGATATTTACACAACAATTAGCTCCAATTTCATCGGCAAGTTGCAACGATTTAATACACTTTTCAATAGCCGATTTACTTTTCACCTCATCGGGATCAATTGGATTGCTCCATGATCCTACTTCGGCAATTACAATATCAGCTTTTTGAGCGGCATCTTTGAATGATTTAATTTCTTCTGAACCCGCTCCCGGATTTACCGGACAATAAGCTGCTTTGTAATTCAATTCGTTCAAAGCTTTTATCCATTCATTGGGATTACCGAATTTTAAAAAAACCGGTCCGCCCAGCCTGATATTTGTTTTTTCCATTTTTGTTGAATTTGCCCAACCCGGAATAGTGGCAATTCCTGCGGTTGCGGTTAAAGCAATTTTAGAAAAATTCCTGCGATTCATGATGAAACCTGTTGAAATAATGAGTTAATAATCTTTGGATAAATGTAGGAAGGATGAAAGAAAAAAGCAATGCAAATGTTTGTTTTTCATGCGAGATTCAATCAATTCTTTTTTGAAACAAAATACACAAAAAAAGCGGCATCTGCTGAAAGATGCCGCCGGGAATAACTCACCGGTTAAAACCAGCTGAGATATATAGGTCTTATTTCCAAAATGAACATTGCTTCATGGCTTTGAAACAGTAAAAAATAATTCGCAAATGTTATGCCAGAAACTTTTTGGAATTTGTGTTTGGTAGCATTATTTTTTAAGGCGCTGAAATGGTTTCCACAATCAACCTAATCACATTTTCCACATTTTGATTGAAAACTTTTAAAACTTCTTCCCAGGTAACCGGTTCCTCATCGGATTTCCAGCAATCGTAATCGGTGCTTAAAGCAATTGCGGCGTATGGAATTTCCAGTTCGTTTGCCAGAATGCATTCCGGTGCGACCGACATGTTGATAACATCTGCACCCCAGATGCGAAACATTTTCGACTCGGCACGGGTTGAAAACCGCGGACCTTCAATGGTGATTACTGTACCTGACGGATGAAAATTCAATTTAAGTTCGGTTGCTTTCTCTATCAGTTTCATCCGCAAATAATTGTCAAATGGGTCTGCCATGGGAGTATGCTTCAACTCTCCATTTTTAAATTCATTATGAAAAGTTACATCACGATGTCGTGTGAAATCAATAAACTGGTTTAAAATTACCAAATCACCTCTGCCGATTTCTTCTCTTAAACTTCCACAGGCAGTGGTTGCTAAAATGTGAGTACAACCCAGATATTTAATTGCCCACAAATTGGCAGGATTATTAACCTGAGACGGAGGAATGGAATGATCCCTTCCGTGTCTTGATAAAAGCACAACATCAACTCCACCGATTTTTCCGGTTTTAAAAGCTGACGTTGGATTCCCAAAAGGAGTTTCCACTTCAATTTCTCCGGGATTTTTCAGAATCGCAGGATTTTCAAATCCCGATCCTCCGATGATTGCAATTTTCTTCATTTTTTATTTCTTTTCAGGAAAGAGTTCCAAAATGCTCTCTTTATTTGCTTTACAAATTCCGCGCTCCGTAATTAAACCAGTCACCAACCGTGCAGGTGTTACATCAAATCCGTAATTGGCAACCTTACTTTTTTCTGAGATTAACCGAACCTTTTGAATTCCATTTTCAGTCCATCCTTCAATTTCTGAAACTTCAGCAGAATCGCGCTGTTCAATTGGAATTTCATTAATTCCATCTTCCAACTCAAAATCAAAAGTTGAAGATGGCAAAGCCACGAAAAACGGAATGTTGTTATCTTTTGCAGCCAGCGCCTTTAAATAGGTGCCAATTTTATTGGCTACATCGCCGGTTGCAGTTGTGCGGTCGCTGCCAACTATCACCAAATCCACCATGCCGTGTTGCATCAAATGTCCGCCGGTATTATCCGGAATTACAGTTTGCGGAACTCCTTCTTCGCCCAGTTCAAAAGCAGTTAAACGGGCGCCCTGGTTTCGAGGGCGGGTTTCATCGACCCAAACATGTAAAGGAATTCCTTTCTGATGGGCTTTGTAAATTGGAGCGGTTGCCGTTCCCCAGTCGATACAGGCCAGCCAGCCTGCATTGCAGTGTGTCAGAATATTTACTGTTTGTTTCTTGTGCCTGTAAACTTTCTCAATAATTTCAAGACCAAAATCACCGATTCTATTGCTGAATTCGATTTCCTTTTCCTTTAAACTGTCTGCCTTTTTAAGAATTTTTTGAGTAAGTCCGGAATCAGATTTATTGCTGAAAATAAATTTCACCATTTCATCGACAGCAAATGCCAGATTTACTGCGGTTGGCCGCGAAGATTTCAGATAGTTGGCCTTTTCGCTGATGTATTTTTCAAACTCACCACCCTCAAAATTTAAAGTTGCAAGATAAATTCCGTATGCAGCAGTGATCCCAATTAAAGGAGCCCCGCGAACCACCATTTCTTTGATGGCAAAATAAGCATCTTCAACCGTTTTTAGCTCAAATATTTCAAACTGAAAAGGAAGTTTTCGCTGGTCGATAACCTGAACAATTTCAGGATTTCCCTCTTTTAACCATATGGTTTGATATTGTTTACCCTGAATTTTCACCGCGCAAGATTTAAATATTTATATTCGCAAACTTTAAGAAATTTAATATGAGACCTGATCTTGCAAATATAAAAAACATCATTTTCGATCTTGGAAAAGTTTTGCTGAATCTCGATTTTAATGCGTCAATTGTGGCATTTCAAAAGCTGGGATTGAAAACGGATGTTCTGGACAGTAAACAGGCCTATTCTGATCCGGTTTTTTATGAATTGGAAGTGGGAAAAGTAACGCCAAAAGAATTTTGCAACCGGGTCCGAAAAGTTCTTAACAATCCGGATGCCACTGATTCACAGATTGAAGATGCCTGGTTTGCAATGATCCTTGATATTCCTGCCAGTCGTGTAAAAATTGTACAGGAGTTAAGTAAAAACTATAACGTTTATCTTTTCAGCAATACCAATAAAATACACATCGATCGTTTACACCGGGCTTTTAAAGCCGAACACGGAATAGATTTTCCATCGCTTTTTGTAAAAGATTATTATTCTCACGAAATACACGAGCGCAAACCCGATTTCAATTCTTATATGAAAGTGATTGAACTTTCAGGTATAAATCCCGAAGAATCTATATTTATCGATGATCTGGAGAAGAATATTATTGGCGCACAACAATCGGGTTTGAAAACATTTTGGTTGAAAGATGGAATGGAAATAACTAATGTTTTTGATTTTGCGACTATTTCAGAATTGTAATCTTTTTCAACCTGATATCATTCTTTGGCCGCCATTCATCATCGGTTTCAACTTTTGCAATCTTGTCCACCACATCCATTCCAGAAATTACTTCTCCAAAAATGGTGTAACTTCCGTCGAGATGCGGCGCACCGCCAACCGTTTTATATGCTTCACGCTGTGCCGCACTGAATTTGTAATTGTTTTCCTTTTCAAGTCCATCCAGTTCAACATCAGTATATTTTCTTCCTGAGATAATATAAAACTGAGAACCATCGGAACGTAGCCGCTCATTTGCGGTGTCAGGTTTCCGCGGCGAGCCAATCATGCTGCGTTTATGAAACAAACCAGGAACAATGTGCGCCGGAATGGTATATCCAGGACCTTTAAATCCAACGATATCGCCTTTTTCGGCATACCTGGTATCTGCTGCGCCACTTTGAATTCCAAAATCCTTAATCACCCTGTGAATCAAAAGACTATCGAAATAATGTTCTTTTGCCAGCTTTATAAAGTTGTCGCGGTACTCGCTGGTTTCATTAAACAGGCGAATGGTGATGTTGCCTGCGTCCGTTTCCAAAACCAGTCCTTTAATGTTACGATTTTCGGCAGCAACCTGCCCGCTCGTATTGGAGCGAAGTGACTCCAGAGTAGCCGGTATTTTATTCCGCTTTTCGAGCAGTTGGGAAATAAAATCGGATGGAATTGCAAAACTTTGCATTTCGTAACTTACAACGCCTGAAAAAGCAATTCCGATAACTTGTTTATTTGAAACAAAAATTGGCATTCCAAAAGTCCCTTTATTAATCCTGTTTGTGATACGATACAATTTTGTTCCTTTTGCTGTGGTCAAATTCAAAACCTTCCCCGTAAAAAGCTGCACTGCCTTATCGGATGCAGTTGAAATATACATGGTTTTAGCTGAATTTGGTGCCGTTCCACGGAAAAGCTCAATTGGCTTGCGTTTTATGCTGTCACAATAAAGAATAATCAGATCGTTTATCCGATCAACAGCTACGAATTTGCTGGCAGTATATTTTACATTTTCATTCAATGGCGTAAACACTATTTTGCTTGCACGGCTAACCAGAGAATAAGTGGTTACAATTAAGTTTTCGGTAATGAAAAAACCTTGTCCGGGCTCCAAAATCCTGTCCCCATCAAACGAATTAAACTTTACCACCGACGACATAATTTCCTCCCATCCTGCATTTGTATTTTGTTCATCCTGATTATCAGCAGGAACGGGCTTTTGGACATCATTCTTTACCTTTTCCTTTTGATTACATGAAAAAAGAATTAAAGCAATTAACAGAAGAATTATCAAATTTTTCATGTCAGTCATTCAAAACGGTTACAGTAATTTTAACATCAGTAAAAGGGCGGTTATTTTTATCTGTGGGTAAAGCAGCAATTTTATCGATTACTTCAAAACCCGAAATACATTCGCCAAAAATGGTAAATTTTCCATCCAAATCCGGATATCCGCCAATGGTTGTATAAGCTTCCCGCTGTTCAACTGAAAATTTAAGTACTCCTGGATTCAGGTTATATTCTGTCTCAATCTTATCCTTAACTTCCTGAGCCAGTTCACGAAATTCATCAACCTTTTTTTCTTCTTTCAGCCGTTTTAATTCATCGCGAATTTCCTGTGTCATTACCCGTTGTACTATTTTATTTCTGATTGGCCTGTTAACAGCAATTTCCATGGTGTCAATTTCGCCGGTAGTGTACACCTTTCCTTTTACAATATAAAACTGTGAAATATCTGATTGTTTAAACGGATTTATTTCGTCGGGCTGACGCGGGGCACACAAAGCACCTTTTTTGTGAAAATATTGCGGAAGAATCTCATCATCAACGGTTTTATCCGGATCTCCATAACCAATCCGTTTCCCTGGAGCTGCACCTTTCGAACTTTTTGATCCTCCCTGTATAAGAAAATCCTGAATTACCCTGTAAAAAAGAGTACCGTTATAATATCCTTCTTTGACAAGTTCAATAAAAGCGTCGCGGTGTTTTGGTGTGTCGTTATACAAATTGAATTTCATTGAACCGAGATTGGTGGAAATTTCAACCACTTTTGTTTGTGAGAAGCCACCCACAGACATGATTGTAATAAAAACAAATATGAAAAAATAACGCACCAATTCTATTTTAACAATTCAACTTTCATTTTTACATCTTCCAATGGCCGATTGGCTGAGTTTGTTTTTACTGCTGCTATTTTATCAATAACATCAAGTCCTTCAACCACTTCTCCGAAAACTGTATATTCGCCATCCAGCGAAGGATATCCGCCAATGGTGGAGTAAGCATCGCGCTGTTCCTTACTCAACGTAAACTTCCGACCTGATTCATAAATACTGTCAACCTCAATCGTAATTTCGGCCACAAGTTTATCAAATCCTTCTTTGTCATTTTTCTCCCTAAACTCTGTCAACCTGCTGTTAACTGCTTGAAAATGTTCCTTCATCATCAAATCTTTTCTTTGTTTGTTGATGTTGATTTCCATTGTATCCAGTTGCCCGGTACGATATACTGCTCCATGTACAATATAAAACTGCGAACCGCTCGATTCTTTTCCGTGATTTCGGGGCCCACCAAGCCGTGCCGCCGCAAGAGCACCTTTTTTATGAAAATATTTTGGGTATATTTCTGCCGGAATTGTATATCCGGGACTGCCACTGCCGAGTTGAGCACCCGGTTCAGCATTTCGTGAATTGGGATCGCCACCCTGAATCATAAACTTATTGATTACCCTGTGAAACAGCAAATCGTTATAAAATCCTTCGTTTACCAGTTTAATGAAGTTTTCCTGGTGTTTTGGTGTATCGTCGTATAATTTCACCTTTATCTCGCCAAAATCAGTTTTAATGGAAACAATGTTTTCACCTGGTTTTTTGCCGATCCCTCCGCATGAAACAACGGAAGTTAAAAATGCTGCTAAAACGAAAATTGCAAATCGATTCATAATTTTAAATTCAACTAATTCAAACCTTATTTTGAAAAAATTCGTGTAAAGATAAAAAGTTGGAGAATATTCTAACAAACCTTTTCCTTTATTTCTCAGACAGTATCTTTCAAAGTTTAGAACAGGCATAATTTTACTAATGTATTTATATAGAATTACTTAACTATATGCGCCAAGTTAAATTGTGTTAAACAATTTTTGTTTGTTTTTAAATTATTCATATATTTGACCGATTGAATTATTTGTTCGATTATTAAGAACAATAACACAAAATAATGGAAGACAAAAAAGTTAGAAGAAACCTTTACAGGGTACTTCGAAAAACCGGAGTTCAAAAACGAGACATTAAACTCTCCTCGTCATTCAATAAAGACCTTCAATTTGACCCTGTCGACTGGTCGATTTTTGCATATTATCTTGAAGGAACTTTTGATATTTCGATAAATGATGATGAACTGGACAAATTGGAGAATGTAACCAATACCATTCAATTTCTAGAAAGATCAGCTTAGTTTGATATGGTTATTTTCTCACCAAAAACTTCAATTCTATCGCCTGCCCTTAATTTTGCCCGCTTTCTGAATTCCCTGCTTCCATTCAACAGAACCTCACCATTTTCAACTATAATTTTTGCGTGTCCACCTGTTTCAGCAATGCCAAACAATTTCAGCATTTTTACCAGTTCAATATATTCTGAAGTAAGTTTAAATTCGCGCATTACAAGTTGAGTTTTTCTCTGATGATATCGGGTATTGCGTCTTTATGAACCAGAATTGCTATGGTCTTCAACCTTACATAATCATCTGTCATGTGCAGATAACCGCCAAAATCATTGCTCTCTGTGCCCCATGAATTTTTGGTGTAAAAACAACTTCGCCCTTCAGCATCCTTCGACAAACCCACCAAATGCATCAAATGATCATCGGTGGTTGTACGGTTAAAAAATGTTTCCTGCCTTAATTCCTGATCTACTTTGCCGATTTGTTTCTCAGGCAAATCTGCTTTCCCTTTTTTGTGGGTAAATGTTTTTTCGCTTGTGTCGCCATCCCAGCAAACAGAGTATCCGTTGTTAATCGAATAGTACATAATTTCCATCAACTCGTCAACCGGCACGTTGTAATAGTTTCCGTGCGCCCAGTTATCTGGTACTTCAAGCACAAACTGCTCGTAAAACGGATGATGACTGTATGAACTAAGTTCAATATAATCATCAGGATTGATATTAAACTGAAGTAAAAATTCATCTGGTGTAAAATTCCCCTTATCGGTTTTTACTTTTTTTGGAAGTTTCCCTATTTGTGTTTTTAAAATTGATTCGAACGAATCCAGATTTTCCACATCAAAATCTTCCTTTTGCTTATTTAAGCCAGAAACTTCATTATTTAATTCAGTTACCAAATTATTGTGCTGATATTTCCCATCTGATTTTTCACCCTGAAACTCATCGAAAGTTACCATTCCGTTACTTCGCAATACGTCAAACACATCGTGTGCCTGTCCACCCTGGCTAAAACTGTTATCGCCTTGATACATAAGGTATTGTTTCGCTTTATTCATGTATCCGTAATACACAAAATACATTTCAGACAAATCCGTTTCAGGAAAACCTTTTCTGATAATTTCAGATTCTAAAAAACTTGTTGTTGCAAAACTCCAGCAGGTGCCGGTGCTTCCCTGGCTGATTACGGGAAGGTGCTTAATTTCTTTTTCGATGGTAAATACCTCCTTTTCTTCCTGTGAAAAAAGGGATATTGAAAAGCAAAAAGTGAATACAAGAAGTTGCGATAATTTTTTCATTCAAAATGGTAATTAATAACTCTTTAATTTCTGTTGTTCCTGTCTTTTCAATTTCATCACTACCAAATCGTATGATTCGTCAATTAG
The DNA here is from genome assembly GCA_035467235.1 of Draconibacterium sp. Taxonomy (GTDB): domain Bacteria; phylum Bacteroidota; class Bacteroidia; order Bacteroidales; family Prolixibacteraceae; genus Draconibacterium. The sequence continues at coordinate 17,464 of DATITY010000045.1, forward strand.
GTTTTTAATGAAATCATCGGGGATTGAGCCGTCGATGTCAATTGTGTTCCAATGGATTTTGCTCATGTGGTAACCGGGTTTTATTGCCGGATACTCTTCCCTGAGTTCGATGTTTTTCCCGGGGTCATTTTTAACATTAATCGAAAGGTCGCCCTCCAAATCGGTCATACAAAACATTCTACCAACTACTTTAAACACCAAAGTACTTTCGTCGAATGGAAAATCTTCTGTTACACCTTTTAATGAAAGACAGTAAGCACGGAGTTCTTCTATATTCATAAGTTTTTAGTTTAGAGGGGTAAAAATAATTTTTTCAGGATATTATCCTCATTATTTTGAAAAAAAATTACTGCAAATTGATTATTGCCTTAGTTCAGGGAAAAGGGCATTGTTAGAGAGTGGGATAAAATGCTTCTTTGAAATGTTCCAATTCGAATTTTTGCCCTAAAAAGATTACTGTAATTACATCGAACCGGGTTTCTCCTTCCCAGTTTTTATCCTGAATGTAACCGTCAGCAGCTTCAACAATTCGTTTAATTTTGGCGTTTGTAACTGCTTCTGATGGATGTTCGTAGCGCAGGCCGCTGCGTGCTTTTACTTCAACAATCACAAGTTCGTTACCGTCGCGCGCCACTATATCAAGTTCAAGGTGCCCATACTGATAGTTTGTGTCAACAATTTGATAGCCCAGTTTTAAAAGATGTTGCTGAGCCAGTCCTTCTGCCATTTCGCCTATTTCCTGTTGGGTAGCCATGCCGTAGTTTCGAGTTGAAAGTTGAAAGTTGAAAGTTTAAGAAAGTTGATAGTCCAAAGTATTTTGACTGTTTAATTCCTGATTTCTTATTCGTTACTTTGTTATTTGTTATTCTTTTAATATCTAAAATCGTTATTCAACATTCGTTAATTGTTAATCCCTTGTTTTAATTCCAAGTGTTGCGTTTTGTTCCAAAACCTCCAGTTCCCAATTCAACCCAAAAGCCAATGCAAGGTTTTTCTTATCATGGCCTGCCGGAAAACCAAAACAAACCGGGTAATCAAATTCATGAACTGCATCCATAATTATTTCATGAACTGATTTACCAAACGGCGATTCGTTGTCTTTCATTTCGGTAAAATCGCCCAAAACCAAACCGGCCAGATTATCCAGTTTGCCGGAGAGTTTTAGTTGGTGAACCATCCGGTCGGTGTGATACAAAAACTCGTCGATATCTTCGAGGAACAAAATTTTCCCATCGGTTTTGAGTTCGCATGGCGTGCCCTGCATGCTCGAAATGATGGAAAGGTTACCGCCAACCAGTTCGCCGTTAACTTTTCCGGCCCGGTTTGTCTCTCCGTTTTTAAACGAATACGAAACTTTTTGGCCGGTTAACAGTTTCATCAGCGATTTCAGGTTTTCGGAAGGTGCGCCATCGCCATCAAAAAAATATTGCGGCATTACCCCGTGAATTGTGGCAACTCCCCTGCTGTTTAAACACGAATGTAAAATGGTGATATCGCTGAAACCAACCAGCCATTTGGGATTTTCAACAAATTTTGAGAAATTTATTTGCCGGATTATCCGAACTGTTCCGTATCCACCACGAGAACAAATAATTGCAACAGTTTCAGGATCATCGAAGGCAGTTTGCAAATCATCGAGCCGCTGGTTGTCAGTGCCTGCAAACTGAAAATGGCTGGCAAAAACATGTTTACCCAACTCCACTTTGTAACCTTGTTTTTGCAACCATTCAACTGCGGGAAAAACATGTTTTTCATTGACTTTTCCAGCAGGGGAAACAATTCGAATTTTATCGCCGTATTTTATGGAAGGTGGTATTTTCATATTGTTAAATCATCAATTTAAAATCCGTGAAAGTTCCTCAACACTTTCAACATAATAATCCGGTTTGGCGGCCAATAATTCTTCTTTTATGCCAAAACCGTATCCAACTGCAATGGTCGAAATTCTATTGTGCTTTCCCCCGTTAATATCATAAACCGTGTCGCCAATCATCACAACCTCTTTTGAATGATCGATTTGCCTGATTGCCATTAAATCATAAATCAGTTCTTTTTTCGAAGCGTTCAAACCACTGTAATCTGCCCCTTTTACCATGGTAATGTATTTTTCAAACCCAAAATGGTCGAGAATGCGATGCACATATTTTTCGAGTTTCGATGAGGCGATATACATTTTTTTACCCGACGACTGAAGGCTTTCCATTAATTCGAAAATGCCGGGGTAGGGTTCGTTTTCATACAAACCCTTTTCTCCAAAATATTCGCGGAAATATTTCACAGCCAAATCGGTGTCTTTTTCGTTCATCCCGAAAATATTGCTGAAACCCCATTGCAGCGAAGGACCAATAAACCGTTCAAGCAAATCCTCCGAAAACTCCCCGTTTTTCATTTTTCCAAGGGCATATTTAATCGAGTTGCGGATTCCTTCGCGCGGGTCGGCCAGAGTGCCATCGAGGTCGAAAATGATATGTGTAAAAGCAGGCATATTTTTTTCTTCAAATATATTCTAAATTTCCCGTGATTCGAAAAATTTTGTTTGGATGTGGAATGGTTTTTGATTTTTCATAATATCAAAAAACAATTAAAAACCGGTA
>DATITY010000046.1:0-9372 GCA_035467235.1 Draconibacterium sp.
GAGGTGCCAGTCGGAAGTATGGAGAAGTTTGATTTTTTTATTCATATTTTAGAGATTGCTTTGAATAATAAATTTTATAAGTTGATGTACCTGTAACAGGCTTATGTTTAAAAATTAAACAAATTGCAATTTATAAAAGAATTAACAGAAAACGGAAGAAAGTAAAAGCACAAATTAAGTAAAAAAGAAAGATAGCCCACACAAAAAAGTCAGGTTGAAGTTGGCAAGTATCGTCATGGAAACTTGCACAGGAAGATGGATACCCAACTAAAAAAGATATTTTCAGGTTAACCACGACAAACCTTTGAACCTCACCAATGAAATTTTGTTTACTTTTTTAAAATTACATCAATGAACGAATTCTGGAACGAAAGATACGCCATCGAAGAATATGCATATGGTACCGAGCCCAACCTGTTTTATAAAGAAAAACTGGAACAACTGGTTCCGGGCAAAATTCTGTTTCCGGCAGAGGGAGAAGGAAGAAATGCCGTGTTCTCTGCAAAAATGGGCTGGCAGGTAAGTGCTTTTGATCCAAGTATTGAAGGAAAAAGAAAAGCCGAAAAACTTGCCTCAGAAAACGGTGTTTCCATTGATTACCAAATTTTGGGTTACGAAAACATTCAATATCCTCCAAATTCATTCGATTGCATTGTTTTAATCTTTGCCCACATTCATCCTTTAAAAAGAAATGAAGTTCACAAAAAGCTGAGTTCGTTATTAAAACCGGGTGGAACGCTCATTTTGGAAGGATTTTCAAAAAATCAAATCAATAATAACTCTGGTGGTCCGCGCGATATTAATATGCTTTTCTCTAAAAAAGAGATGGAATCTGATTTTGGTTTATTTTCAGAATTAACAATTACAGAAACCGATATACTTTTAAATGAAGGCCCTTTTCACCAGGGAATTGCTTCAGTAATCAGGGTGTTGGGTGTAAAATAACTGCTGGTTTAAACTTGTATTTCCAATCTGTTATGGAGAAATCCGGAGTAATTCATCTAATCGGTTTTAAAAAGGAGAAGCACCTTTTGATTTTTTACTATTTTAGCCCGCTTAAATTTTTATACCTAAATCATTGAAACAAAATCTAATTTCTATTGCTTTTATTCTTGTTTTTTTTGAAATCAGCACCGCGCAACAAAACATAAAAGCAGTCAGAATAAATACCCCGCCTGCCATTGACGGCTTTGTAAACGAGAAGGTCTGGGACGAAGCATTTGCAGTTGATGAGTTTTACCAGCGCGAACCTTTCCTGGGTCAGCCTGTTTCGAAGAAAACCATTTTTCTCACCTGTTACGATGCCAACAACATTTATTTTGCTGTAAAATGCTGGGACGATCCCGAAAAAATCACAGCCAAAGAAATGGCACGTGATGTGAGCCTTGGAAAAGATGACCGCGTTCAGATTATTCTGGACACCTATCTCGACAAGCGAAACGGATATTGGTTTCAGATTGGTCCACGGGGTTCGATTGGCGATGCTTTGGTAAGCGAAAATGGCGCTGTTTTAAATAAAGAGTGGGATGGACTTTGGACCGGAAAAGCCAAAATAACCGACTGGGGTTGGGAGGCTGAAATGGCAATTCCGTTTAAAACCATGGGTTTCGATAAAGAAAGTACACAATGGGGTGTAAAATTTATCAGAAATATCGTGAATAATCTGGAGGCTTCATACTGGCCAGTTGCCAACCTGAACGCACACAAATTCCAGGTTTCCGACGCCGGCACTTTAGATGGAATTGAAGATATAACTCAGGGAATCGGACTTGATATTTCACCTTATCTGGTAACCGGACTTAATACAAAAAAAGGCGAAGAAAATGACACTAAATTAACCGGAGGAATTGACTTGTTTTATCAGATAACACCCGGATTAAAATCGTCGCTCACAATTAACACCGACTTTGCCGAAACAGAAGTTGATGACAGGCAAATAAACCTTACCCGATTTAGTTTACATTACCCCGAAAAACGCGACTTTTTTCTTGATGGTGCCAGCCATTTTAAGTTTGGCATCGATGGTGATGATACAAGTCCGGTAGCAAAAAGTATAATTCCATTCTTTTCACGGCGAATGGGTCTGGATTCGCTGGGAGGACCAATTCCGATTAATGTGGGAGCAAAATTAACCGGACAGGTTGACAATTGGAACATCGGGATGATGTATATTAACGATGCACGCGAAAACGGAATCAATAACTATTCAGTGGCGAGAGTGACCCGGAATTTAGGAAAACAGTCGTCGGTTGGTCTTATCGGAACCTACGGAAATGCTCTTGACAATAAAACAAACCTGGTAGTTGGGGCTGATATGAAACTCTCGACCACCACTTTTCAGGGAAATAAAAATGCTTCATTTTTTCTTTTTGGATTAAAATCAAATACAAACGATCTGGATGGGAAAGATGTTTCCTGGGGAACACAGGTTGTATATCCAAACGATTTTATACGGGCCCGGTTGGGATATCATCAGATTGGGAAAAATTTTGTGGCAGGAATGGGATTTGTTCCCCGTATCAACATAAAAGAATCGTATGGCGAGTTGAAATTTGGTCCGCGTCCGAATAAATGGGGAATCATGCAGGTTGAATTCGGAGGCAGTTTTGATTACATCACCAATTTCGAAACCCATGATTTGGAAACCCGCGAATTTGAAATTCAACCACTCGGAATCCGTTTTTTATCGGGTGAAGCAATCAGGTATTCGTTGGTGAGCCAGTATGAATCACTTACTGAAGACTTTAATATTTTTGATAATTTTATTATTCCGATGGGAAATTACGAGTGGTGGCAGCAACAAATTAAACTTGAGACAAAGGGCGCACGAAATGTCTGGGGAGAAGCAAGTTACCGTTTTGGCGACTTTTACAACGGAACCCGAAATGACATAAAAATGATGGTCAACTGGAAAATCGCCGTTCCGTTTTTTATTGGCGGAACGGTTACCCAAAACAACATTACATTACCCGATGGAAATTTTACGGCCAATATTTTTCAATTAAATGCCAATATCCTGTTTAGTCCAAATCTCACTCTTTATAACTACTTACAGTACGACAATGACAGCAAAAGTGCAGGATGGCAGGCTCGTTTTCAGTGGATAATCAAACCGGGGAACGAAATAATTCTTGCATGGACCTCGAATTTCAATAAGCCGGAAAATGCCTATACTTTAGATGAAAGTGCAATCAGATTAAAATTAAAATACAATATTCGGTTATAATTAACCTTTTAAAAAACATTTCGTATAAAAATGCACAGCTTTATTTCCTAAAACGTTTTTTTTAGCTGCAAAAGCAATTTTGCATATATAATTGAGTTTAAAACAGTAAATTATTAACAATTAACAGAGAAGATTGAAAAAAGAGTTTTAGATTCTTGTATGGTACAAAGTATTTTAATATACTTGCACCCGAATTTTAAGAATTCACATCCCCACTTCAATTGTTCCAGGGTTTCATTCAACACTTAACATCAAAAAAATAGGAATAATATTTTAACTATGTACGATATTTTAGAACTGAACAAAAAGCTCGTTCCAGAGCTTAGAGAGATCGCCAAAAAGCTTGATATTAAAAAATTCGAAGCCTTAAAAAAACAAGATCTCGTTTATAAAATACTGGATACACAGGCAATCCAGGAAGCAGAAAAAACGGAACGCAAGACTGTTTCAAAAGAGCAAAACAAAGAGGAAAAAGGAATTAAATCTTTTCTGGTGAAAAAACCATTTTCACCGGAAAATCAAAATACTCAGCAGGAAGAATTACGCGGAAACCGGCCGCGCCGGGAACGTATTGAACCAATAGTAAAACGTGAAAAAGTTGAAACAGGTAAAAAGAAACATGTTCAGCAGGAATCAACGGTTCAATCGCGTCAGGAGCAAATAAAAGCTATTATTAAAGGATTTGGTCGCGAAAAACCACCAATAACTGAACCTGAACAAAAAATTCCGGAAGCTAAACCTGTTCAAATGGAGGAGGTTAAACCTGAAATGGAAAAAAAGGAAAAGAGTTTCCATCCAAAACAATTTCATCAGAAAGAGAAGTTTAAGGTTGATAAACTACCTCCGCGAATGGAAAAACCAGCAAACCTGGAAATACCGGATGAACTGGAAGAGCAGGAAGTACCAGATATTATCGACATGCCTGAGAATGAAGAGATTCAGGTAATAAACGAAGTGGAAAATGTCGAACAGCAAATTTCACAAAAACCAAGAAACGAAAATCAAAACCAAAATCAGACCGGAAACGGAAATGGAAAACAAAAAATCCGTCAATTTGAGTTTGAGGGTATTATTACCAATACCGGGGTTTTGGAGATTCTTGTTGATGGTTATGGATTTTTGCGCTCATCCGATTTTAATTATTTAAATTCTCCCGACGATGTTTACGTTTCGCAATCGCAAATTAAACTGTTGGGTTTAAAAACCGGCGATACCGTAAAAGGAACTATCCGTCCGCCAAAAGAAGGCGAAAAATATTTTCCTCTGATTAAAGTACTCGAAATTAACGGAAGGAGTCCCGATTACATTCGCGACCGTGTTCCATTCGATCATCTCACCCCGCTTTTCCCGAACGAAAAATTTCAGTTGACAGGAAACGGACACGACAACCTCTCAACACGGATAGTTGATATGTTTGCCCCAATTGGAAAAGGACAACGCGGATTGATTGTTGCCCAGCCAAAAACCGGTAAAACAGTGCTTCTGAAAGAAATTGCCAACGCAATATCAGCCAACCACCCCGAGGTGTATATGATTGTGTTGCTTATCGACGAACGTCCTGAAGAGGTAACCGACATGGCACGAAGTGTAAATGCCGAAGTTGTTGCATCCACTTTCGACGAACCAGCCGACAAACACGTGCGGGTTGCCAACATTGTTCTCGAAAAAGCAAAAAGAATGGTTGAATGTGGTCACGATGTGGTAATACTTCTCGACTCAATTACCCGTCTGGCACGAGCATACAATACGGTTCAACCTGCATCAGGAAAAGTTCTTTCAGGTGGTGTTGATGCAAACGCACTGCATAAACCAAAACGCTTTTTTGGCGCTGCCCGTAATATTGAAGAAGGTGGTTCGCTTACCATTATTGCTACAGCATTGACCGAAACCGGCTCAAAAATGGATGATGTTATTTTCGAAGAATTTAAGGGAACCGGTAATATGGAATTGCAACTCGACAGGAAACTTTCGAACAAACGTATTTTCCCATCTGTTGATATTCCTGCATCAAGTACCCGCCGCGAAGATCTGCTGTTCTCAAAACAAATCATCGATAAACTTTGGATTTTACGCCATTATCTTGGGGGAATGAATTCACTGGAAGCAATGGAATTCATGAAAACCCGTTTGATGCGTGCCAATTCAATGGAAGAGTTCTTAACATCCATGAACGACGAATAAAGAAGAAGCCCTCCCAACCTTGCCAAGGAGAGGAGCAAAAAAACGATATAAACGAAAAGATTGTTCTGAAAAGGACAGTCTTTTTTTTGTTCCATGCAAAAAAATATCCCCCGAAAAACATTATGAACAAATCCAATCATCGTGATTATTTGTGATATGTTTCGGATTTCCTACTTCTGACTCCGGTTTTCCGACTTTCTTTTATTATTTAAATCCTTTTGTAAAATTAAAAGTGGTGGTTGGCTGAATTTGCTCCGATTTCAGAAAACGGGTTTTGAGCGTTTTCAAACGGTTTTTTGAGAAGATATCGTAACTGACATCGATTAAAAAACTGGAGAATCCAATTTTCGAAAGCCTGTTTTTATGATGCAAAATAGATACTGCACGGTCGGGAACAATTATCGTAATCCCGTTTTTTCGGTACCTTTTATATTTGGTTTTTGTGTCGTCGCCGGCAAATTCTTCGCTGCTTTCCAATTGAACGGGCATTCTTGAATAAAACAGTTCAGGATAAAAATAAACAGGAACAATTCCACTTTTGCAGTTGATTGATTCAAGTGTTTCAAAATCAATTTCGAATGGATAAATAAAACTCTCAACACCCTCGTTCTGAATGCATTTTACAGCTGCATCGTTAAACGCGTAAACATTTTCATTGGTAATTATCCGACAGTTTTCCGGAATTAATAACTTTTGAGAAAGATGACTGTTAACAAAATTCCTGATTCCATGCTTAACCATTTTATTCACTAGTCCGGTATAAAAACCAATCGAGTCTTCTGCAATAAATTTGGGCAATTCGATATAAACTTTATCACGGTTGTTTTGAATAAACACATCTTCAGGGTTAAACCGCGACCATATAATTTTAGAAAACGAAAGAAACAAACCATCCAATTCATTAAAATTAATCAGGCTCAACCATTCCAAGGAAGCGATGCGGAAATAAAGTTTTTCTATTCCGCATTCCTGCTTTACAACCAAACCATTCAAAATTGATTTCTTAAATTCTAAAGAAATTGGTTTGAATGGAAGTTGAGTCACATTTTCAAGTTTATCCTGAAATTTCTGATCCTGCAGCTTGGTTAAAAATACACGACTTTGCACTTCAATTTTTTGGTTCTCCTTTTCGACCCGGTAAAAATCGCCCTCTTTTACAGGATTTTTTACAACGACATAAACAGGTTCTGCACCATCTTTCCCGAGAAAGCGCAACCGGAATCTAGGTTCGAGTGGCAAAACGGACGAAATCAGGATTTTATTTCCAGACACCTTTTCAACTTTTCCCAGATATATTCCGGTGGAAGTTTGCTCCGAAATGGCCGATTTTACACCGCTACCTAAAAAATAGCTTGTTTTTTGTCGTCCAAAATCCAGTTCAAGACTTTGAAGAGCTTCCTGTATTTTGGTTTCATCATCCAAAACCATTCGATATGCCGAACCAACCCGGTTGGTATATTCTCCCGATTTAAGACGCCCTTCAATTTTTAAACTCGAAACGCCCATTTCTGTCAGTTTCGGAACATATTCGAGCAATTGATTGTCTTTTAAATTGAAAAGGTATTTTTTGTGGTTTTTAACATCATATTCACGGCGGCAGGGTTGAGCGCATATTCCGCGATTGGCGCCACGTCCACCGGTGTAGCTGCTGAAAAGGCACATCCCTGAAAATGAATAGCAAAGTGCGCCATGGACAAACACTTCAGTTTCGATTGACGATTTTTTAACTACAGTTTCCAGCTCTTTCAGTGTAAGTTCCCGCGCCAGAACTGTTCGCTGAAAACCTTTATCAGCCAAATGTTTTGTACCCAACGAATTGTGGACTCCCATTTGTGTACTGGCGTGTATTTTCAATTGGGGAAAATATTTTTTGGCGATATAATAAACACCCCAATCCTGAACAATAATTCCATCGGCGCCTGTCTCAATTAAAAAATGAAGATACTCAATCAACGAACCGATTTCTGCATTTTTAATTACCGTGTTCAATGTAACGTAAACTAAAACCTTTCGTTTTTTGGCTTCCTTTAAAACCGAAATAAATTGATATTGGCTAAAATTACTCGCCCTGGCCCTGGCATTAAATTGCGATAATCCGAGATAAACCGCATCGGCGCCAGCTTGAAGGGCTGCAAAAAACGATTCGGTATTTCCGGCAGGCAAAAGAAGTTCAGGTTTTTTGTGCATCACAATTTGTTTTTGGCAAAATTACTTTTTTAACCTGACAAATTTTCGAAACATCCTTTTTTCAAAATCCTTTATTTTTATCAGTTATAAATTGCATCCATTTTCAATTTTTGCTATCTGCGGATAGCAAAAATTGTATAATTCTGACTATTTTTGCAAAAATTTTAAGAATTGGAGTTTTTTCAAAATACACATAAGTCGCTACTTGAAAGCAGGAAACCTACTATAAAAAGGGAACTGGCAAAACGCATCGATTGGAATCAGAAACTCATTTGTATCAAGGGTTTTAGGGGTGTTGGCAAAACCACTTTTTTACTCGATTACATCAGAGACAAATTCAGCGACGATAACACAGTTTTATATATTAATCTGAATAATTTCTATTTCACAAAGCGGAAAATCAGTTCGTTTGCCGATGAATTTGCAAAAAGGGGTGGCAAAATCCTCGTATTAGATCAGATTCAGAAATACCCTGACTGGTCGGCTGATTTAAGAAAATGCGTTGATGAAATTCCGGCGTTAAAAATAATATTCAGTTCGTCCCCTGTTCTTCGCATAACCGAAGGAAACCCTGATTTACAGGGAATTGCAAATATAAATCATTTGGAAGGGCTTTCTTTCAGGGAGTATTTGAATTACCAGACCGGCAATAATTTCGGCCATTTTACATTCGATGAAATAATATTAAACCATGTTAAAATTGCCCAGGAAATTGTTTCCAAAGTTAGACCACTAGCATATTTTGATGAATATCTGAAAAGTGGTTATTTCCCTTATTTCATGGACGATCCCAATTTCTATGTCAATCGTTTGCTAATGCACATCAACCTGGCGCTTGAAATCGATGTTCCGTACATCAATCAAATTGAATTAAAATACCTTCCGAAACTCAGAAAACTGTTACACATTATCGCATCTGAAACACCATTTACACCAAACGTAAGTAAATTAGCCGCGTCGGTCGAAACATCGCGTGCAACAGTAATGAACTACCTGAACTATTTGAAGAATGCTAAACTTATTCATCTTTTATATGCAAATGGCGATGAAGAACAGATGAAAAAACCTGATAAGGTTTATTTGCACAATACCAATTTACTATATGCAATAGCGCCCGATAATACTGAAAGTTTAAATCTGCGTCATACTTTTTTTTACAACCAGGTAGATTATATTTGCAATGTAAAAAGTTCGCCTATTGCCGATTTTTGTGTAAACGACAAGTATCATTTTTTGGTTGGCGGACGGAAATTGGAGCCGGGTTCCGACCTTTATGCAGCCGCTGATGTAATTGAAACAGGAGAAGGTAATAAAATTCCGCTGTGGCTTTTTGGTTTCCTCTATTAAAATAAGATTTGAATTAATCGAAAAATAAATATCATAATAAATCAATTTAAAAATGACAAAACAGAAAAAATTTATAACATGCGACGGTAATTATGCAGCAGCATACATGAGTTACATGTTTAGTGAAGTGGCATGTATTTATCCAATTACTCCATCATCAACCATGGCAGAGTATGTTGACGAATGGGCAGCATTTGGTAAAAAGAACATGTTTGGCCGCCCGGTTCGTCTGGCTGAAATGCAGAGTGAAGGTGGTGCAGCCGGAGCAGTACACGGTGCTTTACAATCGGGTGCTTTAACTTCTACATACACCGCATCGCAGGGTTTGTTGCTGATGATTCCAAACATGTATAAAATAGCCGGCGAATTATTACCAACTGTTTTTCATGTTAGCGCTCGTGCTCTTGCGGGTCATGCATTGTCGATTTTTG